>JADJYT010000002.1:300000-557500 GCA_016719635.1 Sphingobacteriales bacterium
ATTGGGTTTAATTATGCTAATGGGCTTAGTGGTAAAAAACGCTATTCTAATTGTTGATTTTACCAATCAATTAAAAGCAGAAGGCAAACATTTCAAAGAAGCGTTAATCATTGCTGGAAAAGGTCGTATGCGGCCAATCCTAATGACAACACTATCAATGGTTGTTGGTATGCTTCCTATTGCAATGGCAACAGGAACAGCGGCAGAGTGGAAAAACGGACTTGCTTGGGTAATCATTGGCGGACTTATATCATCTTTAATTTTGACTGTATTTTTAGTGCCTATGGTCTATTATTTAGTTGACACAGCGAAAGAAAAAATAAATCGTAAAAAATAATTGAAATGAAAATAACAATCATAACACTACTCGCATTTGTTATATCAGTCACACTTTGTTCATTTGCCAAACCGAATGCAGAAACATTTTCCTTAACAATTGAGGTAAAGAATTTACGGAATGAAAAAGGAGTAGTTCAATTTGCACTTTATAACAAAGATGGCTCAATCCCAGATGAAGATTATGAAAACTATTACAAAATTGTAAAAGGCGAAATTGTGAATGGTTCATCAACAATTACTTATAAAGATATTCCATCTGGAAAATATGCTGTTAACATTTTACACGATGAAAACAAGAATGGCAAAATTGACAAAGGTTTTATTTTGCCAGTAGAAGGTATTGGCTTTTCAAATTTCCAATCCATTGGCTTGACAAACAGACCTAATTTTTCAAAAGCAAGTTTTGAGTTAAAAGAAAACAAGACAATTAATATAAAGATGATTTATATGTAAGACAGTTAAGCCATCGCACAGGTGTAAGCACATCTGCAATTCGCACAAGCCAACGCACAGAACAAAAATTGCAAAAGAGCTTACACCTTTGCCACCCAAAGAAAAATTATTTTTTAAAATCTCCCCTTTAAAAATTTTTAAAACCGCAACAGCACAGCCGACAAAAAAGCAGCTCGACAATTACAGCAAAATCAACGTCAGACAAGAACTTTACAACCTCGACAGACAGAATGCCAGCTTATAACAGCGGTGCCTGTTGCACAACAGCTTGGCACAATGGCTGCAATTTCCTGGTTAAGCCATAACAACTTAGAATCTTTTCGGTATATTTATTCTTCAAGCTTACCGAAATCACCGTTTCTGCAAGCCCCAAACGTTAGGTGCAAGCGTAGCGGACGAAATACAACATAACAAATTCATAGACACAATGGAATTATTACCAGTTAAAGAAATAAGATTTAATCAAGCCAAAATTGATAAGATTGACCATCTTGTAAAGTCAATTTACAGACTAATTATATATAGCAGACACCATCTGGATGACGACCTTTTAGACACCTATTTGACAAGCGTACAAGAACTCCAAGAACTTCTTAGTTTGAAAAATGCACAAATGGAAGCCCAAAACGAAGAGGAAGCAGAAGAATATTTAAAAAACTTAAAAATATCGTTAGACTTTGTAATTGAGGAGATAATAACACACAATAATTTTGAAAAAGAATTACAACTTTTTCAGCTACTCCGTTTAGTTTCTCCTGAGACCAATGCCATTCACCCAAATCGTTACAGACAGACATTAGTGCAAATAGGCGGACATATTTGTCCGGACCAAAACATGGTTCCGAAGTTAGTTTCAGAACTTTTTTATCAAATGAAAAGTATCACAAATCCAATTATCAGGGCTATTTATTTTCATCACGAGCTGATTAGAATTCACCCATTCGCAGATGGCAACGGGAGAGTAACGAGAATTGCGAAAAACTGGATGCTGATGTTTGATTTATATCCACCAATTTATATCAATGACGCTCCACAGAAAAAAGAATACATTACCACACTTTCAAAAAGCTTTAGAGAGCTGGATACTTCACCAAAAAAGTGGAACGAACATACTGAAGTATTTTTTGAACAAGAGCTTGACCGCCTGTTAGTGAATGCGACTTTACTGTATGAAACCGTAAACAGAATTGGGTTAGAGAGAGAGAAATCAAATAACAGGCAATAGACTGATAATGGCCGAAAAGTAAATAAAGCTACGGATGGACAAACAAAATTGACAGAAACGCCAGCACCTAACAGGCACATTGGCAATAAACGGGGTTTCGTCGCCGCTTGACAGTATTGTGGTTACAGAAAGTCAGTTCTCCGACTGAAGTTTAGTGCTGAAATACCACGCCATTGCCAACTAACCAAGCCGTAATACGGCAACTTTACCGAAACCTCTCAACAGACAAACCTACTTGACTTTTACAATGACTTTTCCTTTGGCACGACCTGTTTCTACATAAGACATTGCATCATTAGTTTCTGCAAAAGGAAACACTTTATCTACAATAGGGCGAATAATTCCTGCTTCAACTAAAGCCGTAATTTCGGTTAGTTGTTTTCCGTTCGGCTTCATAAACAGGAAAGAATAGTGTACATGTAACTTTTTTGCTAAATTTTTGATCTTAATACTCAATAAACAAATTACAGTTTTCAGTAAAAAATTTAATCCGGTTTCTTCAGCATAATCTACATCAGGCGGACCTGAAATAGAAATTGCTTTGCCGTTGGGTTTTATAACATTCATTGATTTTTCAAGTGTTTTGGCATCTTGACTGTTCAACACCAAATCATACTCTTTTAAAATAATTTCAAAATCTTCTGTTTTGTAATCAATAATCAAATCGGCACCGAGACTTTTTACCAAATCTTTATTTGCTGAACTTGTTGTTGTTGCCACATAAGCACCCAAATGTTTGGCCAACTGAATGGCAATGGTACCAACACCACCGGAACCTGCCTGAATAAAGACTTTTTGTCCTTTTTTCAGATTTCCTTTTTCAACTAAAACCTGCCACGACGTTAAACCAACCAACGGAATAGCTGCGGCTTCTTCCATCGAAATATTTTTGGGTTTCAATGCCAAATCATCTTCATGTATGATAATAAATTCTGCAAAAGTACCTTTGCAACTGGCATATACTTCATCGCCAATCTTAAATTTACTCACTTTTGATCCTGCTTGTGTTACAATTCCGGCTACATCGTGTCCTATAGTAAAAGGTGGCTTATAAGGCATTAGCAATTTGAATTCACCATTTCTGATCTTGGCATCTATCTGATTGACACTTGCTGCATAAATTTCTATCAAAACTTCATTGTCGGTAATGCTTGGTTTTGCTACTTCTGCTACCTGTAATTTTTCATTTTTTCCGTAACGGGTTACTTGATATGCTTTCATCTTTTAATTAAATTTTATGTGTTTTCCATCTTTCACAAAAGTAATGGTTTGTTCAATTTCATAAGCATTTACTGCTGAACAAAAAACAGCAATTCTTTCAGATAATTTTTTAAGTTCATCACTTTTAAAAAATTGATACATTTCGTTTTTATTGGTAAATCCAAGTAGTAAAGATGCCTGAAATTGTACATTTTTATCGTTATCGTGCATTACATTTGGCGTACTCCATTGGCTTTGTTTCCAAGCATTGTATTTTTTAATTCTCAATTCTTTCAGCAATCCAGTGTTTGCCAATGCTGGCGTGAGTTCATCATTTATAAATTTTGTAAAATCATTTTCGCTTATGCCTTCTTTAATTCTAAAAAACACCATGGCTCTTGCATCAATTTTTACATTGGAATCAGCTACCTTGTACCAACGAGAATTGTTAGGAAAAGCAGCATACAAAATGGTTCTTTTAAAAATATTAACCTCATCAGCAGAAGCCAATTTATTTTGTTCTTTTCCTTTAAATATCGAAAATAAATTCTTCAACGTAACATCAGCCACACCATCTATTTTACGATCTTGAGGAATACTTGTTTCTACGCCATTTATGGGTTGCCAAAGTCCAGTGTTATTTTCGGTAAAATGTATTTGGCGATATTCCCATAAACCTGGATTAGCAGAGATAATCTGTGAATGTGGTCCTTTCCATCTGTCCATTCCATCTTGGCGAGGTTTGTCGGTTCGCATCCAAAGTAGAATGGAAGAAGACAAATGCTTTTCTGATTTTATAATAGTGGAAACTTTATTTACATTTTGTGCAGAAGCATCTTTAAATAAAGTGAGAATAGATAGTAGTGCTACATTTATTTTGTTCATTTCTTATTATTTTATTTAGTTAAAAATGGTATTGCTTTTTTTAGAAATTCTTCATGGAATTGAAATATACCACCGTGCCCTGAATTAGGATAAATAATTACAGGTTCTGCATTTGGAAATCGTTTTGCTAAGTCGTATGAAAGTGGAGTAGGCACCATTCTATCAACATCACCATTGGCTACTAATACTGGATGTTTAAATACACTCAAATCGGCAGGTGCATCATGTCCCCAAGTTTCAATAGCTTTTAGTTGCTTTTTCAACACACTTAATTTTATTTTAGTATCACGGTTTTCAGATCTTTCTTTCAATCGATTTAAGAAATCTTTTGCAGCTTGTTTTCCTATTTTATTTTGCGTAAAGAATAAATAAAATTTGGGATCTCTGAATGTAAGCAACCCTTTTAAAATATCTATATATGTTAACCCAACCACATCACTGACGCCTTTCCCACCTCGTGGTCCTGTGCCTGTCAGTATTATTTTTCGAACCAAAGTTGGTTCTACTAATAGCAATTCCTGAGTTATAAATCCACCCATGGAAAAAGCTACTATATCTACTTGTTTATAGCCCAAGGCATGAATAAAAGCGATAGCATCTTTTGCCATATCAGCCAACCTTATTCCTTGTTCACCTGTGGTTGCACCTACTCCTCTGTAATCGAAAGAAATTATTTGGCGATGTACTGCAATGGCATCCATAATTCTTGGATCGCAATTATCCAAATTTGCCGTTAAATGATTAAAATAAATAACAGGTATATCGCCTTCTTTTCCATAAGAACGGTATGCGAATTTTATTCCGTTTGCATCCACAAATTTTGTGGGAACTGTTGCGTAAGTGTAGTTTAATTTATTGTCCATTTAATTTTGTTTAAAATTTGTAATTTTGCTTTCAAATTGCAAGTGTAAAAATATACAAACAACTTTTAATTTGCAAGTGCTTTTTAAAAAATAATTATGGCAGCCAATAAAAAAAGGTCAGATTGCCCCGTTAGTTGCTCCCTTGACATTTGGGGAGACAAGTGGTCGTTGCTTATCGTGAGAGATCTAATGTTCTCAAAACAATGCACTTATGGCGACTTTCTGAAATCGGAAGAAAAAATAGCTACTAACATTTTAGCTTCACGGCTTCAAACACTGGAAGAAAACGGAATCATTACAAAATCAGACCACCCGGAGAGCAAAGCGAAAGTCCTATACAAACTCACTCAAAAGGGAATTGACTTATTGCCGGTGATGATAGAAATAAACTTGTGGGCCGAGAAGTATTTTACTTTACCGGCCGAGCGAAAGGCAATGTTGAAGGAAGTAAAAAAGGGCAAAGAAGCATTTATTAAAACTGTGACAAAGGAATTGAAGAAAGCGGTTTGACAAAAAAGCAGCTGCCAACAAGGGGGTTGCGTTACCTGCAACATTACAATCGATCCGTAAAAGACAATAGTGAAAATTTTAAACAAAACAAGTATGACATTTCTTAAACCTAATTTTATCCTTCTACTTTTTTCTTGCCTTTTCACAAACATCTCTCAAGCACAAAAAATTGATAGCACATGTAAGCCTCCCTGTTTATAGTGCCACTCAATATCAGCCGATTCTAAACCGTTACCATTTTTTTTGCTCCGCAAAAAATCACCACCCGCTTCTTCTCCTTTAACGAGTCCTTTTTCAAAGTCCTCTAACAAATTTTAGGTTCTGTTTTTCATTTCAGAAAAAATCCTCACTCCGTTCAGTGGGACATCGAGGGTGGTAAATAGAATCTCATTTTTAGGACACCAACCTCCCCCTTTTTTCCCCACCAAAGGGGGAAAGCGGACAGTGCTTATTTTTCAGTTAGTATATTTTATCCCCATACTGGTCTTGGCGTCCCGCTGAGACCACGAAACAGGGAAGCGTCGCGTTTCTCGTTATTGCCATCATTTCGTTTATTCCTTCGTACTTCAAATAACACCACTCCCGTTCTGATTGAGGATGGGATGTAAAGAAGACTTCCCTATGGCGTTGGGAAATCCGGACCGCTACCTGGAAGCGCGGCACAGATGGGTACAGGGCGGGATTTGGTGAATTATCCTCAGTCGGCCCGTTTAATCATTGTTTAAAGTGCCTTTTAAAATCAAGTGTGTATATTTGCATTTCAAATTTTGCCATGCCACGAGAAACGGAAATAAAATTTAAGATAACGCTGGATGACCAGAACCTGCCGGATAAAATCACCTGGACGGCAACGGACGGCCCGCAGGGTGACGGCGATGAGTGCAAGAGCATGATGGTGGGCATGTGGGACGGCAACGAAAAAAATACGATGCGTTTTGACCTGTGGACCAAAGACATGCAGGTGGATGAAATGCATACCCACTTTTTCCAGTTGTTATTAAGTCTGGGCGATACCTATCACCGTGCTACACAAAATCCTTTTGTACAGGAGGATATCCAGAAATTCTGTATGGATCTGGCTGACAAGACCAGGGAATGGGAAGAAGGAAAATCATCGTAACCAGTCTGTCTGACAGAGTTTTTTTACTTTTCAATAAAATTACCTGAGATTTATCTTGCCTTTATGCCCTGTAATAAGGTCATGGATGGTCTTTTGCTTAAAGATGACGGTAATCTCGTCGCGGTGTTTTTTAAAATGCAGATGCAGCGGACACGGCTTCTTTTCTGAGCAGTCTTTTAATCCAAGCACGCACTTATCAAAAAAATCTGACCCGTCAATAGCCTCTACGACCTGATATATGGAAACCGGTGGTTTTGAATGGTCGATGAAAAATCCGCCATTCGGTCCTTTTATGGAGGAAATTATCTTCTTTCTGGCCAGCTGCTGTAAAATCTTAGCCGTAAAGGGTAGGGGTGAGTCAATTTCTTCGGCAATTTCCTTCACACCGATATTTACGTTGTTTTTGCTTTTCATGCATATATACAACACGGCGCGTAACGCATATTCACAACTTTTAGAAAATATCATACCATCTATTCAGTTAAGTAAAAGTAATAAAAAAATAGTTCCTGAGGGTGAAAAATATGATAAATGTCATCTTCATGAATGCCAAATATCATTTAATAATAGAAAAGCGGTGTTTAACTTCGGATATGATTATCTCTATATCTTTTTATCCATTAATCTAATATTATGAACCGGTTCAGTGTCGAAAGAAATATCCTGCTATGCTGCCTGCTGACAATCCTCCTCCCTTTATCTGCTCAACACAAATTTGAATTAAGCGGTGAATTCCGTCCGCGCATGGAACAACGGCATGGTTACAGAAACCTTGCCCCCCTGAAAAGCAAGAGTGCATTTTTTGTATCGGAACGAGTCCGGCTGAATGTCATGTACTCCTACAAATTTGTAAAATTTTATGTCACCCTCCAGGATTACCGGGTTTGGGGTAATGAAGAACAGGTCAAAAACTACGGCAGTTTCGGATTGCATGAAGGATGGACGGAATTCAACATCAAAGACATAGCTTCTGTTAAGCTCGGACGACAGGAATTGGTGTATGAAGATCACCGCTTACTCGGAAACCTGGACTGGGCCCAGGTGGGCAGGAGCCATGATGGCATCGTTGTAAAAATACATAAGAAAAATTCAACGCTGCATATCGGCGGCAGTTTTAATCAGCCGAGTGAACAACTGGTAGGCACCGTCTATAAGCTAAACAATTATAAGGCGCTGGCCTATGGCTGGTTTAACCAAAAAATGGACAGCGGACGTGCATCCTTATCGCTCTATGCTGTTTCTGACGGCATACCAAATAAAGACAGCATTCCGGTGGTCTATTTCCGCTTTACGGGCGGCCCTTATGCATCGTTCAAATACAAACATTTCAACGGAAACCTATCGGCCTACCTACAAACCGGAAAAACCATCAGCAACCAGGTCATACTTGCCTATTTTGCCTCCCTGTACGGAGAATACACATCCCAAAAGGTCGATGCTGGTGTAGGCTATGATTATGCTTCCGGAAACGATGCATCCAAAAGCGGCGATTCCAGATATCATGCATTCAACACGTTGTATGCCACCAATCACAAGTTTTACGGACACATGGATTATTTCCTGGATTTACCGGCTGATACAAAAGCCGGAGGGCTTCAGGACTTATATGTTCGGTTGAATTACAGACCAAAACCAAAAGGTATGCTGGGCTTTGACGCACACTACTTCTTTCTCGGAAATAAAGTAGCCGATTGGGCAAATCCCGGGAAATACCTAAAACTGCCCCTGGGTTTTGAAATGGATGTGTATGGCTCCTACAGGCCGCTGGATTTCCTGACCATCCATGCGGGCTATTCCTTTATGATTGCCACCCCTTCCATGGAAGCGATTAAAGGAGGCAGCAGAAAGGCCTATAACGGCTGGAGTTTTGTCATGGTCACTTTAAAACCATCCCTGTTCAAATACGAAAAAATTGCTGAAAATAAATAACACTACATTCTTAATATCTAAAATCAATCTTATGAAAACGAAAAATCAGTTATTAAAAATCTTGCATTATACCCTGCTTTTGCTTTGCATTCCATTGTTCATGACATCGTGCAAACAAACCGGGAGCAACAGCAATGAAACCATCTGGTCAACGGAACCTGCAGATAAAATAGTGGGCGAAGAAAAGGCCATACTGACGGATCCTCCAATGGTACCTCCCGCCATTACCCGCAACCATGCAACCAAAGTAATCGTTGATCTGGAAGTCATAGAAAAGGAAATGGAAATCATGGAAGGGGTGAAATATATGTTCTGGACATTCGGGGGCACCGTGCCGGGTAAATTTATCCGTGTCCGGGAAGGAGACCTCGTGGAATTTCACTTAAAGAATCACCCGGACAATAAACTGCCTCACAATATCGATTTGCACTCGGTAACCGGTCAGGGCGGCGGGGCATCTTCCACATTCACCCCTCCGGGACACGAAACCGTATTTTCCTTCACAGCAATCAATAAAGGATTGTTCATTTATCACTGCGCTACCGCTCCGGTAGGGATGCATATTGCAAACGGTATGTATGGCCTGATATTGGTGGAGCCTAAGGAAGGGCTGCCTAAAGTAGATAAGGAATTTTATATCTGTCAGGGTGACTTTTATACCAAAGGGGCTTACGGTGAATCCGGAACACAACCATTTGATATGTCAAAAGCACTGACGGAAACGCCTGATTATGTCCTGTTCAATGGTAAAGTAGGTGCATTAACCGGCGACAATGCCATAAAGGCAACGGCAGGCGATAAAGTGCGTTTATTTATCGGTAACGGCGGTCCCAATCTGATATCCAGCTTTCATGTCATCGGGGAAATATTTGACAATGTGTATGTGGAAGGCGGTGAACTGATCAACCACAACCTACAAACCACGCTGGTACCTGCCGGAGGATCAGCCATAACAGAATTCAGGTGTGAGATTCCCGGTAACTTCATCCTGGTTGACCACTCCATTTTCAGAACCTTCAACAAAGGTACATTAGGTATATTGAAAGTGGAAGGGAAAGAGAATAAGGCAATCTATTCAGGACAGTTAGACGATAGAATCTATCAAAGTGAAGGCGGTGCCATACAGAATATGCCGGAAGCAGCTAAAGGCCCTGTAAAACAACTGACAAAAGATGAGCGCATAGCAGCAGGTAAAGCGATTTATGCTTCTGTCTGCCAGGCTTGTCACCAGGCTGACGCGAAAGGAATACCAAACTCCTTCCCTCCTTTAGCTGCATCTGATTACTTTAAAGGCAACCCGAACAAAGCCATTAATGCGGTCGTACACGGTTTATCTGGAGCCATCACGGTAAACGGCAAACCTTATAACAGCATCATGCCTAAACAGACATTAAGTGACGAAGAGGTGGCGAATGTAATCACTTATGTTATAAATAATTTTGGCAACGGAGGCGGAGAAGTCACTCCGGCACAGGTGATAGCCGCCAGAAAATCAGGAAGCGCAACTGCTGAATAATAATGAGGATAGTAATTACGATATGCTTATCTGGTCTTTTCATCTTGTCATTGGGACAAGTTCCTAAAAATATGGTTTACATAGAGAGCGGCACGTATGTGCCGCTCTATTCTTTGGATTCAGGTAAAGTGAAGGTGAAAGCATTTTATATGGATATCTTTCCGGTTACGAATGCAGATTTTGAGAAATTTGTGGCGCAATATCCGGAATGGCAGAAAGGGAATGTTAAAGCCATTTTTGCAGACAGGAAATACCTGCACCACTGGCAGTATAAAAACAAGACCGGTAAAGGTTCAACAGCGCTAAAGAACAGCCCGGTGGTGAACGTTTCGTGGTTTGCCGCCAAGAAATATTGTGAATGTCAGGGCAAACGGCTGCCTACCGTCAATGAATGGGAATATGTGGCGCTGGCAAATGAGACAAAAAAGAATGCCTCCAAAGACAATGGATTTTATCAAAAAATACTGGATTGGTACAGCAAGCCCACCACATCCGCTTTAGCGAATGTTGGAAAAGGTTTCAGGAATGTTTATGGCATATACGATATGCACGGACTGGTTTGGGAATGGAACCTGGATTTCATTTCCGCGTTGGCCACCAAAGACTCCAGGGACGGGAACAACCTGGATAAAAATGAATTCTGCGGAGCCGGTTCAAAAGGCTCGAAAACGCCCGGGAATTATGCCGCATTCATGCGGTATGCCATGCGTTCCAGCTTAAAGGCAAGCTACAATATTCAGAACGTTGGATTCCGGTGCGTGAAGACGGCAAAATAATTAACTCTAAAAAAAAGACACATGAAAAATATACTACTATGCCTTGGCTTTTGTGCCTTGTTCATTGCATCCTGTAAAAACAATACAGAAGAAAAAAAGGAATGCTGCAAGAAACCGGAATCAACCGCGCCTGCAACTTTCAACAGTGACATAACACTGCATGATATCGGTTCAGTATGGACAACTCAGGACAACAAAACGATGCTGCTGAAAGATATCCAATCGACCGTAATCGTAGCCGCCATGATCTTTACGAATTGCCAGGGTGCCTGCCCCAGGATTACGGCTGACTTGCAGCGTATCGAAAAAGCAATTCCGGCGGACAAACTGAATAAGGTAACGTTTTTACTCATCTCCATGGATCCGGAACGGGACACCCCCGAACAATTGACTGTCTTCGCAAACGAACACCAGTTGGATATGAAACGATGGATACTGTTGACGGGCAGCGAATCGGATGTACTGGAAATCAGCAATGTGCTGAATGTACGTACCAAAAAGAATGAGGATGGCAATTTCGACCATTCCAACATCATACACATCATCAACAGCAAAGGCAATATCATCCATCAGCAGGTTGGGTTAGCGGTAGAACCAACAGAAAGCATAGAAAAAATCAACGAACTGCTATCCGAATAAAACAGAACAATATTAAACGGCAGTCCGTTGAATTGATTAGCTGCTCCAAATAACCCATGTACGATTCACGACAGGCTGCATGTAATATATTGCCTATTAATAGTTTATTAATAGTATGTACATTTGTGGCTGCAAAATTTATCTTTAAAAAAAGTAATTTTGCGCCATGTTACAAGCCTCTAACCTTTCTATCATTTTCGGAAGCCGGATTTTATTCGACAATGTCACCTTTACCATCCAGCCAAGGGACAGAATCGGATTGGTAGGTCGCAACGGGGTCGGTAAATCGACTTTACTGAAAGCCATTAACGGCGAGCTGTCTCCGCAGGAAGGGACGATCTCCAAACCGGGCGGCTATACTATCGGATTTCTAAAACAGGAAATCCGCGGACAAAATGAACCGACCGTTTGGCTGGAAGCGCAAACGGCCTTTAAGGAAATCAATGTGCTGCAGGAAGAACTGGATAAGATTCAGCACCAGCTGGAAACGCGCACAGATTATGATACGGATGATTACATGAACCTGTCACAACTTTTCTGTGACATCAATGACCGTCTGGTGCACCTGGATATCGATGATAAGGATAAAAAAACGGAATTGGTATTATTAGGCCTGGGTTACCAGAGAGAGGATTTTGAAAAATCGCCGCATACCTTTTCCGGAGGTTGGGCCATGCGTCTGGAGCTGGCAAAATTGCTGTTACAGAATCCCGACCTATTGATGCTCGATGAGCCTACCAACCACCTCGATATTGAATCCATCATCTGGCTGGAAGAATTCTTTCAGCGATACGAAGGCGCCATCATCCTGGTATCCCACGATAAATCTTTCCTCGATAATGTATGTAATAAAACCATTGAGCTGGAACTGGGTAAGATGTATGAATACAAGGCCAATTATTCCAAATACCTGATTTTAAAGGAAGAGCGAAGGGAAAAACAGCTGCAGACATTTAAAAACCAGCAGGACCAGATCAAACAGATTGAACGCAACATCGAACGCTTTAAGGCCAAGGCGAGCAAAGCGAGCATGGCGCAGAGTTTGGTGAAGAAGCTGGATAAGATGGATATCGTGGAAGTGGAGCAGGATGATGTCCGCTCCATGCGCTTTCAGTTCCCGATGGGACAGCAAAGCGGCAAGGTGATTGTTACGGCAAAAAACCTGGCCAAGAGCTATGGCGACAAACAGGTTTTCCACGATGTCAATCTGGAAATAGAACGCGGCGACAAGGTGGCTTTCATCGGCAAGAACGGAATGGGAAAAACAACGATGGCGAAAATCATCGCAAAAGAAATCGAATCTTCTTCAGGGGATTTAACCATCGGGCATAATGTGAACATTGCCTTCTTCGCTCAGCATCATGCGGAGCAGCTGCCCAAAGAACTGACCATCCTGCAATACATGGAAGATACCGCGCCGAATGAGGTGCGCGCGCAGGTGCGCAATATCTTAGGGGCGTTCATGTTCAGCGGCGATGATGCCACCAAGAAAATATCCGTACTGAGCGGAGGGGAACGCGCCCGTGTTTGCCTCGCACATTTATTGCTGCATCCAAGCAATGTGCTGATCCTCGATGAGCCGACCAATCACCTGGACCTTCGTGCAAAAGACGTATTGAAAGATGCCATTTCCAAATATCCGGGAACGGTGATCGTGGTATCGCACGACCGCGATTTTCTGGCCGGGATGACCAATAAGGTATTTGAGTTCAGTAACGGGGTGGTGAAAGAACACGCGGGAGATGTCAATGACTTCTTTGAAGAACGACGACTGGCCAATTTCAGGGAAGTAGAATTAAGTCCGCAGGCGACGGTCAGCAGTCCACAGAAAAAAGAAGATGTTAAACCCAACAACCAGAATCAGGATAAACAACTCAAGAATAAAATTTCAAAACTGGAAGAAGAAATATCCATCAAGGAGTTTGATATCAAAAAAATCGAAGAAAAGATAGAAGCGCTTTCCGAAAATGGCAAATACGATGCAACTGTTGTGGAACAACTAGGTGCAGAAAAGAAAGCATTGGAAAAACGGATGCTGGAATGGGAAGGATTGCAAACCTGAATCAGTTAGCCTCCTGATATCTTACCGGTTTAGATTCAACGGAATGAAATATTCCTTAATTTAGCAGGGAATTACGTACCTTAAACAAATAACGCTTTCCATATGAAAAGATTATTACTTATAGCCATTGTTTCATATTTTACCATCGCCGCCAGCCAGGCTCAGCCAAATGATTACACCAATCGTTCGGCACTGGATTCTTCCCTGGCGCCATTTTATCACGGAGTGGCGTCCGGTGACCCAACCCCCAATGCGGTTATTATCTGGACCCGGGTGACACCGGATGCTCCGGGTGTGGTGAACGGAACCTGGCAGCTTGCCACGGATACCTTGTTTGCCAATGTAGTCCAAAACGGCGTATTCACTACGGACAGCAGCAAAGACTATACGGTAAAAATAGATGTAAGCGGCTTACAGCCCAATACCTGGTATTTTTATGAATTCTCTGCCGGCGGTCGGAATTCCCTGACAGGCCGGACCAAAACGGCACCGACAGGCGGCAGCAGCCAGCTTCGATTTGCCTTTGTTTCCTGCGCCGATTATCCTGCCGGTTATTACAATGCCTATGAGGCCATCCGGAAGCGCAACGATATCGATGCCGTCCTCCATTTGGGCGATTATATCTATGAATACAAAGACGGTGTGGTAGGAACCATCCGCGAACAGCTTCCGGACCACGAAATCATACGACTGGCGGATTACCGGCTTCGCCATTCCACCATCAAACTCGATCCTATGCTGATGCGCCTGCATCAGCAATTTCCCTTCATCACTGTATGGGATGACCACGAAACAGCCAATAACTCCTACAGGGATGGAGCGGGTAACCACTCCCCCGGCAGCGAAGGCCCCTGGACTGACCGAAAGGCGGCCGGTCAGCAAGCATACGATGAATGGATGCCCATTCGTTTGCCGGAACCAGGCAATGCAAATAAGATATTCCGAAAGATCAGCTACGGCAACCTGGCAGACATCTTCATGCTGGACACCCGACTGTATGCGCGCACCAAACAGAGCAATGCGCCGGATGATACCTCCAAACACATCATCGGTGAGGAGCAGCTGGATTGGCTGAAAAACGAATTGATCAACTCTACGGCCACCTGGAAAATTTTGGGACAGCAGGTGATGGTGGGACAACTGACGCCTTTCGGCATTACACTCAACAGCGACCAGTGGGATGGCTATACGGTCGACCGCAAGAAACTATTTGACATCATCCTGAACAACAATATCCAAAACGTAATTGTGCTGACCGGGGATATCCATACCGCCTGGGCGATGGACCTGCCTTATAAAACGGCCAATTACAATCCTGCAACCGGAGCCGGATCGGTGGGGGTGGAATTTGTCTGCACCAGTATTACGACACAGTCTTCACCGGTGCCACTCGACCCTGTCTACGACCTGATAAAAACGCTGCTGCCGCATATAAAATATGTCGACCTGTATAAGAAGGGATTTGGTATACTCGACCTGACAGAAGCACAAGCACAGGGCAACTTCTTTTCTGTCAGCCGTATTGACCGCATCGATACGGCCAATCGCTACGAAACCGGTTTTTATACGTTACCATCCACCCGTTGGCTGAAAAAAGCAACGGCTGAGTCACCTTACAACGGCGTTAAACAATATTTTGCACCCTTAGACCCGAGGGCCGATATTTCAACCGGCATCCACCATACCCCGAAAAATATGGTCATCCTGAGTGCCTATCCCAATCCTTTTATTGACAGGATTTTTCTTCAATATAATATTTACCAGTCTGCAACTGTCTCTTTTGAGGTCTATGATATGACCGGTAAACTGGTAAAAGAAGTCAGCTTAGGAAGCCAGACAAAAGGATTACATATAGAAGCGCTGGACCTCAGTGATATTGCCAGAGGTAACTACAAACTGGTGTTGCGCACTGGCAACGAATTCATGGAAAAAAGTATACAGAAATTTTAAAGGAATCAATAATTATGAAAACGAAGGGAATCTGAATAATTATACGATACATAAAAACCATGCGATTTTTTCTAGACTTTTAACTAACAGCCCAGTAAGCATGGGAAATTTCCTAAATACTTATATGAAAAAGGCATTCTGTCAAGTAAATCTACTCCATCTAAAGTCTGTTGCTAGTCTTATTTCATTGTAATACAAAAAATATCATTTCTTGTACTCTGCATTTGGCATCAAAAGAGATAATATTCTTTTTAAATCATCCATTTCAGCTTTTAAGTCATTCATTTGCCGGATATCTGCCTTTGATACTATCTCTTTTTTCAACTGTTCATTTTCTGTTTGTAATGCCATTATCTTTTTATACAACTCCTGTGTAGCAGATACATTGAGCATGGAAATCGCGTCATAATCCACTACTTTAAAATCATTGACCATCTTACCGTATACAAAACAAATGCCGTCTGCCAACTGCAAGGTTTTTAATTTAAATCCTGATGGATTTATCTCAAATATGGTATCCGTATGTGCTGCGCCCTGTATATCAATAATCTTGACAACATCACCGGTATTTAAGCCATACTGTTTGTGCATGTTTAACAAAACCAGATTTTCAGAGACAGCTGCAGCGGTATATACATTTGGAATAAAATTAGTTGTGTTGCTGATTGCCTGCGGATAAACAGATTCAACCTGTTGTGCAATCACTTTTTTGAAAGGCCTGTTTGTATTTCCTATAGTGTCTATAAAATGGTAATCCGATATTTCAATCTGATTGAGTGCAGTGAGGTCTTTAGATGCATCGGAAAGATGTATGTTCTTTTTAATTCGTCTGTCAGAAGCAGCTATAAAGTAATTGTCAGTCATTATTGACTGAGGTGCATATATCGCCACATTTGCAGTGCTGTTGCTCCAGCCAGACCAGGAACCGCCGTATGGATCATCATACCATCTGTTCCAGCCTGTCCAGGAAGTAGATCCTTCTACCAATAAAGGATAACTAGTAGGTGCAGTACCTCCAATATGAACCGAAGAATTCAGATAAATGTAGTTTGCATACAAATCTTGCAGCGGATTGGAAGCACTACCTAATCTCAAATAAGTTGGATTGGCACCACCTATCGGGTTTCTTGGTAATATGTAAGGATTACTACTAGCGCCGGCATCACCAATATAAATATTCCCTACACCCTGAAAATAGTTATTTTTTAAGAAGAAATTACCTAAATCATTCTGTTGCTGATTAAACCCACCCCATGTACTTATTTTTCTATTAGTTCCATCTGTGTTAATACCCACTATATTGAGCCCTGCTGCAAAAGTTGCTGTACCTATTACGCCGTCATTTGCATCAGCAGAACCATTAGTAAGCTTAATTGCATTGTTTACTTCTAATTTTCTCGCAGGTGCAGCAGTTCCAATACCTACGTTTCCTGTGCCATTCGTCTGCATAAGAAGATATCCTGTTGATTTTGAATCAAGATAGAGAGCATTTGCAGCGTTTGAACCTGTAGCTTTTATGCCATTGTATGTTATGCCAACACCGTAAGTACTGTTGTTTGCCATAAACGTTGCTATTTCGGTAGTGGATGTATTATCTGCACTCTTTACAAAAAGTTTTGAAGTCGGTGCAGTAGTATTTATTCCTACATTGCCATCGCTCCTAATTCTCATTCTTTCATCGGATTCTGTCGCATCCACCAAACTTGTATTGTTATTGACTACATTAAATGTTATATCGCCCTTATCATAAGCATCTGTTCTTTGAAAGCCAATAGATGCTTTACTGGTAGATATATTTTCCGATCCTAAACCAATAAAAGTAGAATTCCCTGTTGTAGTATTAGATTGGGTGAATCGGGCAACATATTGGTCGGCTGCACCAGACTTAACTGTCTGTAAAGGAGCACTGGGGGTTGTTGTCCCTATGCCCACATTGCCGTTTCCTAATATACTCATCACGGCAACTTCCGGCGTTGCAGTAGCTCCGTTTCCTAAGGAAATATCCAACTGAGATTGTGCATTAACGCCACTGGTAGCATAAGAACCTAATTTAAAATCAGCGGATAAGGGCCATTTGGTTCCATTTGTTCCCGGCATTGCCAATCTAATCCCGGTAGCTGTGGGGGTACCAGCAGGAACCGCAATCCCGGGCGATACTACCACCAGAGGTACAGCAGGTGCATTATTTGCAAAATTATAGGCATTATCACCGGCTCCGCCGGTATGTCCACCCAACCCTATGTTGCCGGTTACATACTGGTTATCAGTACTGATAGCCGTTTCATCGGCAGTAGTTGCTTTTATCCAATCTGTAACCGTTGCTCCGGCAGCATTGGTTACATACCATCTGGCAGCCCCGGAAGAGTATTGCAGGGTGATGCTGCCATTGGCTGCAATTAAGGTAGCTGCTCCGCCGCTCGTTAAGACGCCCCCGGCAGTATTATTATTAGAGATTTTTAATTTGATGGTTGTTGTATTTACTAGCGTAATAATCTGACCGTCCACACCATTGGCAATAGTATTTAACGTCATAGTGCCGGTAGGGGCTCCTGTAATTCTGTAAAAGCTATTTTCCGGATTTGCAGTTGTTAATGTAACAGTAACTGTTGGGTTGGCACCAGCCACTGCAATGGATGTACCTTCGCGCAGTGCTAAGTCGCCTGCCACATCCAGTTTAGCAACAGGTGTTGTCGTATTAATACCCACATTCCCATTGCTTTTAACGGTCATAATATTACCGAGAGATCCACCGTTTGATGTGATATCCAGAAAGTTACCTGTTTGAGCTGCAATTCCTTTTATCTGGAAGATATTTTTGGCTGCATTTTTACCGCTTACTACCTCCAGTAAAGAACCTGGAACTGGCGTTGCTCCAAAATTATAATCTGTTATTTGAGTAGAATCTGAATTAATTTGAAAACGATTTAAGGTAACATCATTCCCATAGCCACCACCCATAAGCGTTAAATTTCTTCTATTATTATCTGTGTTAAATTGCAAATAAGTGGTAGTCGCATCATCTGTCCACCCAAGACTATTGGATACTAAACGCATTCGACTTTTTACAGCAGGTGTTCCTCCACTACCTTGAAAAATAAGACCTTCATCGTTGACAGGATTAACAATAGATGGTGTTCCTGAAGTTGTTTTGATAGTTATCCAACCTTCTAGGTTACTTCCGCCAGGTGCTCCGTTATTGAAATCACCAATTCCAATCTTGGCATTTACGTACTGACTATCCAAAGTGCCTGCCGGATCACTAGCCGTGTTTGCTTTAACCCAATCAGGCAATACACCACCTGTAGAGGCACTTAAGATATACCATCTGCTTGTATTGGTTGAAAATTGTACAGTTACACTGCCACTTACAGGAACAGTTAAAGGTGTACCAGTTGCTGTTAAAATACCATTAGCAGCATTATTATTAGTAATATTTAATTTGATACCAGTAGTGTTTACCAAGGTAATAATCTGACCGTCCACGCCATTGGCAATTGAATTTAACGTCATGGTGCCGGTAGGAGCGCCTGTAATCCTGTAAAAGCTATTTTCCGGATTTGCGGTTGTTAATGTAACAGCAACTGTCGGGTTTGCGCCAGCAACTGCAATGGCTGTACCTTCGCGTAGTGCTAAGTCGCCTGCTACATCCAGTTTAGCAGCGGGTGTGGTATTGCCTATGCCTACATTTCCAGTTTGTGCATTTGCGATTATTGTAAACAACAATACGCTTATTGATAGTACTGTATTTTTCATAACAAAAGATTATTATATTTGTGAATACTATTTTTTAACTAGTTTTTTGCTTTCTATAATGCCATTACATTCAAATTGAATAACGTATGTACCTTTCGCCATAGAGGTATTCGTTAAACTTATTTGATTGTATCCTTTCTGTAAATTAGTTTGGTATATAAACATTTGCTGGCCGATAACGTTGTATGAACTATAATTTAAAGCAGTTGAAGCAGGGGTATAGATATTCACAAAAGATTCACCATCAGAAGGATTAGGGTAAATGTCTGAAATAGAAAAAGTAGTATTCGATTGGAGGTGAGTATTTACAATATACGTGTATTTGTACATGTTGTCGAAATCAATTTGCTTCAGTTTATAATAATACTCTATGTCAGGCTGAACATTATAATCATTTAAAAGATAATTATGCGGCGTGCTGGATGTGCCGCTTCCATTTACTTTGCCAATTTGTATAAAATTAATACCGTCCGTACTCCGATACACTTCAAATTCCTTATTATTTAATTCAGATGCAGTTGACCATGAAACCTTTATAAAGGTATTGTTGATGGGTTCTGCTTTTAAACCGACTAATTCTACTGGCAAAGCGGTTTGTGTATTAAATTGGGTGCCATGAATTCGAAAGGTAGAAAAGGATGTTTGACTATTCAGTATTAAATCCAGGTCTGTATCATCAAACTGACACCATATGTAGGAAGTTAGATGCATAAATGGTACCCAATTCCCACCGGCTGACGGCGCAGGCTGAAGATTCCCTCCAATTACACCGTCTTTTGCTATCACCCTGACTCTTTTCCCCTGATAAGGAGTACCGCAACCTGCAGGAATCGTATAATAATTAGATGCATTATTGACATCCAATACACTACCCGGATGCAAGGTAATTCCATATGCATAACCGGATGTATCACCACTCGGTCTGACTATCCACTCATGAGATAAATCCATGGAAGATTCCAAATTATACCAGTCAAAAATTCCGTCAGGCATACCTACACAACCTGAATAATTTTGTTGTCCCGGCCCGGGATCTTTACCTACATCACAGAGGATATTACGAGTAAAAGGAGTTATACTGCCAGGTCTGATATATGCTACAAAATCCATATCGGGATTACTGGTAAAATTGAGTTCAAAGGCTTCCATACCGTCTAATGCTGATGGTGCAACTCCAATCGGGAAATAAAAGGCGCCGGTAGTTGTAGCTTTTCTTCTTAGTTTTCCTTCTATATATTTTTCTGTTGCACCATTTCCCGTACTATTACCGGACAATGAGGATGAAATCCCGTTTTTCAGATATATTTCATAAGAGTAAGTACTGCCGTCATTATTGGTAAATCCAGCATCATCTGTTCGGATATGACCAGAATTGTTGAATAGAATTTTACTGGAAACTTCTACATTACTGGCCAGTTCTACTAGTTGTGTAGCTGATTTTTGAATAATAAGATTGTAGAAATCGTTGTTACCTCTGAAATCTCCGTTGATTCGTTGTGCAGCGTTGCTTGCATAAGGAGCTGATGATGAAAGAAAAACCTCATCACCTGTTGTAACAAACAAATGACCGGCGATAGTAGAATCTAATTTAATATTACCGGTAAACTGAGTTTCTGCAGCCTGATTATCATACGTCCCCTTAATAGTGACATCTCCATCAACAAAAAGTGCTACAGAGCTATTGGTGTTGTTATAATTCCCTACAGTACCCCCGGAAGCATTACGGATATATAATGTACCATTTGTACCATTATCAATAAAAAGCTGTGCATGTGCGGAAAACCGAAACAAAAATAGAGCTGACAAGGATAATGTGTAGAATCTTTTCATCTAAATGATTAAGATGCAAGTTACTTATATCCAAGTACTACATTCAAGGTAGAATGTGCATATAATTTAGCACATCACGCATTTTTCTGTATTGTATACTCATTTTGCAGTAAAAATATTCAATTAGAAAATTGAAATTCTTACCTTTTAGGAAAAATGATGAAAATAAATAGTGCAATTATCAGAGGTTTATTAAAATCATTAAAAAACAACGGTTGTAATATTTCCAAGTTTACATTTATAGACATCCAGGATATTTTCTCCATACACAAGGATAATGAACACATGATTGATGCCTCCTTGTTGTTTCAGTTAATATCTGAAATAAAAAATGAATTTCCAGGCTATGAAGGATTTTCCCGTTTGCTGAAAAATATGCATGTACTGGATATGGGTTTACTTGGCCATTATCTGTAAACCTGCAAAAATATTTTTACTTCCTATGAAAAACTGATTGAATATCAACTATTATTTTCCGATTTTATAGAGTTTAAATACAAAAGGGTACATGAAGAGATAGCATGGAGTGTTCAGATGCCCTATCAATTGTATCATGAGAAATATGACATGGAGAGTTTGTCGGATTTCGAATTGTTATACCGGCTGAAAATTGTAGAAACACTTTCTGCTAATGTCATCCTGCCCAGCAAGATTGAATTATTTTACAACAAAGATAATTCAAAAAAAAGAGTAGACTTTTTCTCAGATTTATGTAAATGCGAAGTCACTTACACCAAGCAGCATAACATATTGTATTATAATGCGGAAGACCTGAATCAAGATATACATTATGAAAACTACACTTTATACACAAACCTGAAACCGGTATTGGGTAAAAATATAAACTCTTTGTACTACGGCAAAACATATAAGAATATGATCAGGTCAATACTGTTAAATAACATCGAACATTTCCCGGTCCCTATAGATTTCATTGCCCGCAAACTGCATATTTCCGTCAGGAAGCTCCAGCTAATACTTAAAAATGAAAACACCAGATACTCAACCATTGCTAATGAAGTTATCATTATTATGGGAATCGAATACCTGAACAGAGGCAAAAAAATAAAAGAAATATCTTCAAGATTAGGGTACAAAGAACAAGGTTCATTTACGCGCATATTCAAACAAGTCACAAATATAAACCCTGTTGAATATTTACAATTAACTCCGGCGGAGAAAAATAAACTTATTAATGATCTTTCCAATTAAGTATACAGCATACTAACGGAAACATCCTGAATATAACACTTTCAGGAATATTTCCCAGACAAAACTGTTTTCTGTTTATAATCAAGTCCATGGAAACTTCTTAAACTGTTGCTCTGTTATAAAACCTTATTCATGCAGAATCCGTATTTAATGGTATTTTATTGAAACACTATTGTTTTCTTTTAGTTAGCTAAAATAGATTTACAAAAATTGTTCTTGTAATTTTAATTTATTACTATGAAAAAATGACTGCTGCTTTCTTGTCTATTATTCACTTTACCAAAAACTAAAGGCACAAAATTTTCAAAAACCTCTTTCATTGGTCAATAAATACCTCAAGAAATTCGACAACGGCTATTACGGCTATTTTGAAGTAAATGACGGTTACATCAACGACCGTTTTAAAGCAGGTAAATATAATAAATTTAAAATGGAAGATATGGAAGCTGCGGTCATCCAGGAACAATACAGCCGTGTCATCTTTAAATGCAAAGGTGACAACAAATTTATCTCTGCCGACTGGAAAGAAAATGGCAAAGAAGAATATTAACAACTTATGCAAAGCGGCAGTTACAACTACCAGGAACTTGCTGGACTGTTAAATGGTTTCAGAGATGCCTATTTAGATAAAAATCAAACACTTGCAAACAGCACAGCTGAATCTGCCAAGTACGGCAGAGACCAAATAGCAAAAGAACGCCAAAAAATCAATTCTTCGAAATACGATTATGATTATGATGAAGTCTGGGGTGCGCCTGAATCTTCTGCTGTATACTTGAACAAGTCAAATAAAGAAAGTCTAACAGCATCAGCAAGTGGTAAAAAACATCAAATTCCATTACAGAAA
Source organism: Sphingobacteriales bacterium (assembly GCA_016719635.1). NCBI lineage: Bacteria > Pseudomonadati > Bacteroidota > Sphingobacteriia > Sphingobacteriales > Sphingobacteriales bacterium. The sequence goes on from JADJYT010000002.1 coordinate 323,110, forward strand.
TTAAACGACTATCTTAAAACATACAATGCAGGAACCTACAGGGATGCAGCAGTTAAAGACGGAAAAGTATAATTTGCATTTTTTTTGTACGGTGCAAAATATAATTCTTCCACATAGGCATCAACGAACTTAAAAACAATACAATTATCACAATTGGCAAATCAGCAGGTTCATCTGTAGTTGATGAAGTTAAAATTTCCTGTAAAAGTGGAAGCAAATGCTTTTATTACACCTATAGTATAAGCACAACTGACCATTTCAGATTCTACAGCAACACAGTATAAGATTTAACTAAAATGGAACAACCCGTAAATGCATTTATAAATTATTTGAAGTAAAATCATTTTATCTGGGAACTCGAAAGGAATAACCTAATGATGCGTACCAGCCTTTTATAAAAGGATATAATTGGAAACCACCGGAAATATCAAACTGCATATTGTTTTTTATCAGATACGCAAGTCCTGCGTCAAAGCTATGTGTTGAAATAGCATTAACAGGAAAATCGCCAAAAAACTCATAATACAAATACCATTTATCGCTCAGATTAAACCCATTGGCTAGTGTATAAATAAAAGCCGGATTCGGTGAATCACCGTTCCATTCCATACCAATATTATAACCCAGTGAAATATTATTCTTTAAAGTATGATCTAAGGAAAATCTGAAATTGGGTGCAAAATACTTTGTTCGCTGATTTTTAGTGGAAATATAAGGAATAGCTAAATGAGCAATAAACGAGATTTTCGGTCGTGCTTTTCGTTCCTCACAAATAGCGGTTTTAAAGCCTAGTTGTACCGGTGCAAGTCCTACCCTGTACTTTCCGGAATCATCTTTTATCGTACCTACATCTGTAATCAGACGAATTTCTGTAGATTTAAAAATGCCTGCTTTCCATAAAATAGTTGGATGTACAAACGACAATTCTTTCCGCTGACTCTCTATATTAAAACCCATTTCCATTTGGAAATATTTAAACGGTACCACTTCCGGTGTTTCCGTCTGATCTGGTCTGTCAGTTGAAATTGGTTCCATTTCATTATTTTTAGTTTCTTGCGCCAACAAGGAAATAGTGCTAAAAAAACAAACTAGCAGTACAATATACTTCATGTATCAAAATTAGAAAAAAACTAAGTTTAGTTTAATAATATTTTTAGGCTCACTTAAATTTGAAACACTACCCTCAATTTATACGTAGTCACACCAATTCCTTTTTTTATTTTCACTAAGTTTGTACCTTTATAAAAATTATACACATGTCCGCATCCTCTATTATTGCTCAGTCATATACGCTTAAAAACGGAACGCTCATAAAAAACAGATTATTAAAATCTGCCATGAGCGAAGCCTTAGGAGAAGCGAATGGCGCACCAAAAAGTGCGTTGGCTACACTTTACGGCACCTGGGCAAACGGAGGCATCGGTATTTGTGTCACCGGCAACGTCATGATTGACCATCGTGCATTAGGCGAACCGGGAAATGTCATTATCGAAGATGAAACCCACCTGGCGGTCCTGCATAAATGGGCAAAAGCCGCTACGCAAAACAATACACAATGCTGGGTACAGCTCAACCATCCCGGAAAACAAGCGCCAAAAGGACTGAATAAGGAAACTGTTTCACCTTCCGCCATTCCCTTTCGAAAAGATATGCAGACATTTTTCCCGACACCTCGTGCGCTTACGGAAGCAGAAATCCATGACCTTATACAACATTTTGCAAATGCTGCAGCCATCGTACAGAAAGCCGGTTTCTCCGGTGTCCAGATACATGGCGCACATGGATATCTGGTCAGCCAATTCTTATCTCCGCATCACAATATCAGAACCGACCAATGGGGCGGCAATCCTGAAAACAGACGACGGTTTGTACTCGAAATCTATAAAGCCATACGCGAAAAAGTGGGGGCAGATTTTCCGGTCAGCATAAAACTGAATTCAGCGGATTTTCAGCGTGGCGGATTCACGGAAGAAGAATCACTGGATTTAATTCGCGTATTATCGGAAGCGGGGATGGATTTAATTGAAATTTCCGGCGGCACCTATGAAGCACCGGCCATGACGGGCATCCATACTCCTAAAGAACCGGTTAAAGAAAGTACCCGGCAACGGGAAGCCTATTTTTTAGTGTTTGCGGAGAAAGCCAGAAAAGTATGTACAACCGCATTGGCTGTGACCGGCGGCTTCCGTACTGCCGAAGGCATGGCACAGGCCATCTCCTCGGGTGCGGTGGATTTTGTTGGGCTGGCAAGATTACTGGCCATAGAACCGGATGCTCCTCATAAAATTTTATCAGGCAAATCAGTTCTTTCGGTTAAACCCATAAAAACAAAGCTAAGCATGGTGGACAATATGGGATTAATGGAAACAGCCTGGTACAGTGCACAACTTAAACGCATTGGCAATGGTAAAGCGCCTAATATACACATGAGTCCTTGGCTGGTTTTATTTAAAACCATCTATCACATGACTTTTGGAAAGAAAAAACCAACTAAGCTGAGAGCGTCCTAAGGCAAAAGATTCCTTATAAATTCCGTATGTTCCTGATGAAATCAACAGTCAGACAGGTCTGCCTTTCTGCAGGTTATCACATACTTTAAATGATAAAACCTGTTGCACTATTCAGCAGAATAATTTGCATCGGCAGCGTCCGGGGAATGAAATAATTCTTAATTTAGCAGGACGTACATACATAAAAAAATTAAATCCCTTTGATGAAAAAATCTTTTCAAATATTCATTGTTTCATATTTTACCTTCTCATCCGGCTGGGCTCAGCCCGATGATTAGACCAGTCGTTCCGAACTGGATTCTTCCCTGACACCGTTTTATCACGAAGTGGCCTCGGGTGATCCGACATCGGATGCGGTTATTATCTGGACCCGCGTAACGCCGGATGTGCCAGAACTGTAAACGGAAACTATTCCTGAAAAATACGTGATTAATGGTATGATTATTGCTTCAGAAATAAGTTACTTTTATTATTAAATACCCCCTGAGTGAAGAGTATCCTGTCCGTTCTAGTTTGGTTTTGCTTTATCCTGCATGCAAAAGGCCAAAACGTATTTGGCTTCACCTATTATACCAACGAAGAAGATTCCGTTATCGTCACCGGTGTTTTGAAAAACAGCCCGGCCGACAAAGCAGAATTAAAAGTCGGCGATTTCCTGAATTTCATCAATGACATTCCATTATCTTTTAAGAAAAAGGAGCTTCTGACAAAGGTACTGAGCGAGGCACCGGCAACGAACAATGAACTGAGATTTTTCAGAGCACCGGAGGTAAAGAAAACCATTATCCATAAAGCACCCTTAAGTTCATTTGAATTCACCTGTATTTCAGGCAACTGCATCAACGGTGAATGCATCGTCGAATCGGCGTTTGGATATACCATAAAAGGCAGATGCACCGACAATACCATTTCCGGAGCCGCCGAATGCTATAATACAGATGGCACATTGTATTACAAGGGCAATATGTTGAAAAACAAATTTGAAGGAAATGGAATCCAGTATACCGCTAATAAAATAAAATTTGAAGGTGCTTTCAAAAATGGCCTTCGTCAGGGTAATGGCAAAATCACTTATCCTGATAATTCTTACCTGACCGGTTTCTGGAAAGAAGATAAGATTGAAGGCAATGCACAATTCTTTAACGCCAATACAAAACAAACCAGCAACAGGATTTATAAAAACGGCAAGATGGAACAGGAAACCAAAACAGATGTTCTTGCTGAAAATAATACTGCAGCTAAACCAACTTCAACTGAAACAATAAAAACAGAAATAAAAAATGTAAAAAAGAATCCAGCTACAACTTTGAAAATCCTGGAAGCAAAGAGTGGTTATATGTGGTCTACGAATTTTTTCAGTGAAAAATATCCCAATACCATACCCAAAAAACAAAAACCTCCATTTGAAAAAACGGATTATAAAGCGCTCGCATCTGCTGCCAGCTTAACTCCTGAGACACTTAAACTGGTTGTGGAACAATGTGCCTATGAAAACTGGCCTTCATTCTATAAAAGTTATACGGATATCAATACGCTCTTCAAATTTGCATTCCGAAATTTAATGTTTGAAAAAGTTTTAACGTTCAGGGCAGATAAAGATAATGGCGAATACAAAAGCTATGGACAATACACCATAATTTTTATCAGAAATGATGACAATAAACATGCTCCGAAAGAAATGCTGTCAGATGACGGTATTGGTTTCTTTATGTGCGTAGATGCTGAAATACTGCAAGACTTTATGAATCCTGTTTATAACTATACGGCATTCACCATTGATAAACCGTTTAAAGGCGGTGGTTTTGGAAACTGGCAATCAAAAAAAGCCGCATATATACAGGATATGAAAAGTATTGAAGACCAGTATTATAACCTTGGTTTTGCCATCACTGACAAAGAACTGCAAACTTCTCTTGGATTGTCAGCTGCTGAATTTAAAAAATTAAAAGATTTGTGTGCTGTACAATATCGGCCTGATGGATTGAAGACTGAACAACAAATTATTGATGCACAGCGGAATGCCGTTTTTGTAGATATGAAAGTTTATCAGTTGGCAAATTTAGGAGGGACACATTTAATTTATGTGCCCAAAAATGAAAATTATCACTTAGCACAAGACATGCAACCCAAAAGCAGTGAAGGCTGGTATTTTTGCACAAAAAGTAATGTAGATATAAATAAACCTGATGCTTCCTACATCAGCAGTATAAAAGCAACCACTGATGCGAACATGGAAAAATACCGCATAGAACAGGCAGCCCGTGAAGAAACGATGAAACAAGATGCGTATGCAAAGGCATTATGGGCCGAGAAAAACAAATTTAAGGGTGTCATCATTTATCAATTTGAAGAATGGGATGACTTTCAGAAAAAACAGGATTATTCATACAAAGTCGTTTCCATTTTCGGTCCTCCAAACCAAAGCTTACTGAAAGAAGATAAAATAAAAATTGATAAAATAGTTGGCGCAGATATCACCAAAGAAATTGCTGCACCTTTTAAACCCGGCATGGATGAAGCGCAGGCAATTGAATATGTTAATTCAAAAACCAATTCACATCGTTTTTCTGTTAATACCAATTTTTCCTACACCATTCCGGAAAGAAACTCTATATCAAACGCAGATGAGTTAAAGAAAACAGATGCTGAACTGGCTAAAAATCAGCAGGAAAGAGATAAACTTTACAAGGAAATGATGGAAAGCAATACATCGGAAAAGATGGAACAATCCATGAAAGCCATGACGGATATTTTATCAGCTCCAAAAAAAGAAATTCCAAGAAATACATCTTTAGAAGTTATTTCTATCGATACTTCTGATAAAAATTACACTCAGTTAAAAAAATATATTGGAAAACAAGGCACTGCCAAAACATCTTTAAAAATAAACAGTGAGGGCACCTATTCCGGCATGATAGAATTTACATTTGATTTTAATGTCATTAACTTTGAGAAGGTAAATGTAAAAATTGTTCCGTAAGCCGATGTATATGAATATCTGGAAATTGTTAATTGCGCTGTTTTTTATACTAATGATAATGGTTGCACTGTTTATTTATAAAACGGGTAAAATTGACAGCGAGGCATATTACGTACTTTCATATAAAGAAACCGTAAAAGCCGTGTATCCGGTGCGTGGCAGACCTTTACAGCGAACTGCCAGACTTAACGACAGTATTACTATCGACGTACCTGCCGCATTTACCGCATATATTCAGGCAGGAGATACGATTTGGAAGGAAAGAAATTCAAACCGGATTGTATTAAAATCAACTCAGCTGAATAAAACATTCGTCACGACAAAACGATGAGCACGAATTATAACACAAAATTACGGCAACACCATTAATACAAACTAAGAAAATGCTTAACTTAGGCATACTCATAAAAGGATTACATAGGATTATCAGATCTCATTGCTGTCGCACAAGGAACGTATAAACCGGTGTTGTGCACAAACAATGAATGGCAGTAGAAAAGTATTCAGAAATTAAAATAAATAAATCAAAAACTAAAAATAAATCAGCATGAAAAAATCAATCCTTGCATTTGTATTACTACTGCTTTGCATGCAAAGCATTTACGGACAAACATATAAGATTCATTTAGAAAAAATCAACAATTACTTAAAGACTTTTGACAACGGCTATTACGGCTATTTGGAAATAAAGGACGGCTACCTGTATGACCGGTTTCCTTCGGGAAAATACAGCAAATCGGAGATAAAATTTTTAACCAACGCCTATGAATCGGAATTCAGGAGGAAAGTAACCCTAGATTGTACAGACAAAAAAGAGTGCGTTTATTCTACGTATACAGACTCCTATCACAACAGTATAGGTTTTTCCACCACTACAGATTTCAATACAAAAGAATTAATTGATCTGTTAAATGCATTTTTAGCCGCTTACAAAGGAACATCCAATACGATCACAAATACAACCGTATCTACAAATACACTCAACCCGGCAAAAACAGACCGGCAAAAAAATGCCAGAGAAAGACAGCAATATGCTTCCTCTTCCACCTACAGCCAAATTTTTTCAGACGAATTAAAAAAGCTGAATGAATACCTTAAATCCTTTAATCCGGAAACGTATGACAAAGTAGAAGTGAAAGAGGGCAAAGTATATTTTTATTTTAAAGTATACTCGATGGTATATAATTCTTCTATTAGTATAAGCGATTTGATTCAAAACACTACAGTTCAAAATGCAAAGTCTGTTGGTGAATTTGGAAGTGCTGAAATAAAGATCTTTTGCAAAGGTGATAAAAAGTGCTTTTATTCCACTTACAGCAATGGATATGCAGACCATTTCAGGTTCTTCAGCAAAACGGTAAAAGATCTGACAAAAATGGAAAAACTCATCAATGATTTTATAAAATCACTGTAATATACAGTTTTACTTGCAGGAAAACGGGGTGGTGTTCAGTCAGGAATAATCCTGGGAATCAGACAACAACGGATTTCTCACTTCTGGAAAACCATTCACTTAAATCAGCGAACCCCCATCTTCACAGGCACATCCGGCACCAGATTATAGGCAGCATCTATTAATTTGAATGTTACATAATCGCTGCTGACATTCACCCGTACCCAGCCGTAGTGAAATTTTCCGGTAATCGGATTTTGTAATAGCACCGGTATATATCGATCCCCTGCTCCGGCATAGCCATAAATATTCGTATTAAATTTAGCTGCAATAATAAACCTTTTTCCCCATTTAACTGCAGAACCAAGTTTCTCCGGAGCCTCTCCCTTTTGCAGGGAAACTGATCCAAAAACGATACCGAGATTCTGTGTTGAATCAATGTATCCCGCTCCGTTGTCGATAGCGATGAAATAAATGGCGGCAGTATCCCCTGCAGCATTTCTACCCGCTAAAATTCCAAAATCCGATTTGGTGTCCAGGTTAAGATCAAAGGAATCAATCGTGGCTGGAAGTGCAGAAATGACTGTCTTATTGAAACTGGTGTAAATCACAGTAGGATCATCTTCTGTTTTATTGCAGGAAACAGAGACGACTGAAACAGCCACTAATAGGATGGGAAGGAATTCTATCTTTTTCATAATAATCGTATCAAGTGATAAATGGAATGATTAAAGTTATAAAAAAATCCGGTAAATGACAATAATAACTACAACTGCTGCAACAGTGTGTTAAAATAGACCGCCTTATCTCCATATCTGGAGGCAACCATATTGCTGAATGCGGGATGGTATTGGGTTAAAAAAAGATTATAGACAACCGGGTCCTTAAAATAAATCTGGAAGGTATAGGTCACCCCTTCGTTATCGTTCAGCACCTTGAAAACCTTATATTTTACAGGCAACTGCGTTTCCAATACAAAATGCAGCACTTCGTCTTTCATCCATTGCAGCCATTCTTCGGCTATATCGTCATCTACGTTCGCAGTCAGCGTATATACTATCATGGTGCAGCAGTTAGTAATGTCATCTTTTTTCTTTTTACCTTTTTCCCTTTTCCTTTTTCCCAATCACTCGTCTTTAAACCCACATCTCTTATGTGTTCCGTCGCAGTAAGGTTTATTCGACGACTGTCCGCAGCGGCAAAGATAAACTTCCTTCTGGGATTCCTGTCTGCCGTCATTATGTTTAATGGCAAAGCTGCCTTTCACCATGATCGGCCCATTTTTCAGCACCACAATTTCCGTCCGGATTTCTTTTTTCGGATCCGGTTCTTCATCCGCCTGTTGCTCTTTGATGCTCAAGGCACCACTCGGACACTTAAATACCTGTTCCATGATTTCTTCGGAGTTTACATCATCCAGGTTAATCCAGGGTTTCTCAGAAGGTTTAAACGCTTTAGGCAACCCTCTCCAGCATTTGGTGGAATGTATGCATCTTTGCGGCTGCCAAACCACCGTAACATCCCCGTTCGTATATTCTTTGTTTATCTCTTCCATGGTGCTGGTTTATGAATGTACCATTATCTTGCCCACACGTCCGCGTATTCGGGAGTCTTCTTAAACATAGCATTCGCATACGGGCATTGAGGTATAATCTTATAGCCGTTCATTCTGGCAAAATAGACTGCGGCATCCACCAATTTTTTACCGATTCCCTGACCTTCCAGCTGCTTCCTTACCTCCGTATGCTGTATCAGCATGGAGGAATCATCAATTAACAGATAAGTCAATGCCGCATTTTTATGACGAAATTCATCCAATACAAAGAAGGAGCCGTTGGTTAAATGATGCCTGTGCAGTATTTCCATAATATTCCATTTTAAAAATACAATTTTGGAATGATTTACGTTGAATTATTTTATTTCATCGGAATTTCAATGGCCAATAATTTAGCAGGTTGAAAGACCTTGATTTCTACAGCTGAGACATCTGAAATCCCAATCGCATCTCTGTCTTTCAGTACCTTACCATCTATTTCCACCGCTCCCGCTATCACCATGAGGTAAACGCCGTTTTCATTTTTGTTGAGTTTATAGGAAGTATTTGAATGAAAATCACCCAACGAAAAATAGGCATCCTGATTAATCCAAAGGGCATTCTCCGTTTCCTCCGGACTTACCACCGTTTGCCATCTGTTAACACGTTCATTAACATCAAAAGAACGCTGATCATACCTCGGTTCAATATTTGCCACTTTTGGAAAAACCCATATCTGGAACAGATTCACATCTTCTTCCGGAGTGGCGTATTCCGAATGGAGGATACCTTTTCCCGCGCTCATAATCTGCACATCACCGGCCTTGACAATGCCTTCATTGCCTCCGGAATCTTTATGACGCAAAGCGCCTTTCAAGGGAATGGTGACAATTTCCATATTGCTGTGCGGGTGCATGCCGAATCCGTACCCGGCCTTAACCGTATCGTCATTCAACACCCTTAATGCGCCGAATTGTTCTTTGACTGGGTCATAATAACTTGCGAAACTAAAGGAATGGCTGGCATGCAGCCAGCCGTGATTGACCGTTCCTCTGTCATCTGCCTTGTGAAGTATTGTTTTCATAAAAACGAATTTTATATGTTGGATAGGAGATGTGAAACATGGGATAATGCCATCCTTAAGAATGCATTATCATCCGTATCCGCATTCACCTCTCAACTCCTGTTTATTAATTTCATTTGTAACTGTTGTATATACAAACGTTAGACTAAAAAAATTAGTTCCTGATTCTGTCCAGAATTGCATTTAATTGTTTCAAATCCTTTTGGGTGATCTTGGAATAATGGGCGGGAGGCATAATCTTCTGCATTTCACTGTCTATTTCTGACAATAATTTAAGTCCTTGTTTGGTAATATGGATATCTACCTGCCTGCGGCTGATACTGCTCTGTTCGCGTGTAACCAATCCTTTTTGCTTTAATTTATCCACCAGTCGGGTGGCATTGGACATCTTATCGATCATCCTGTCAGAAATCTGGTTTAACATCACAGGGTTCGGGTGCTGACCTCTCAAAATACGAAGCACATTGAACTGCTGATGGGAAATGCCATAATTTTTAAAGAATCTCGTATAGGTATTCTGCAGCCAACCGGCAGTGTACAAAATATTTACGTCTGTTTTAACATAAATATTGGGGAATTTTTTCTGTTTGATTTCTTCTTCAATGGTCTTCATGCAAACATTATGCTTGTGTGGTGGGATTACCAAAATTAAGCGGTAATGTCACCTGCTCAAATTCTTTTATCTCGCCGTGAATCTGTTCAAATTTCCGTACATTCTCATTCAGTGCCATCATCAGCCTTTTGGCATGCTGCGGCGTAAGTATGATCCGGGATTTCACTTTAGCCTTAGGAACACCCGGCGCCAAACGGACAAAATCAATGACAAACTCCTGATTGGAATGGGTGATAATCGCAAGATTCGCATATTCGCCATCCGCAATATCTTCCGGCAATTCAATATTTATCTGATTCTGATTATTGTTTTCCATGAACTGAATATTTCTAATAATAAATAAATTTAGTCAAAATAATCCAAATAAAAAGTCCCGGCTATGCCGGGACTCAATTTATTGATTAGGGATAATTATTCCTCCTCCTCTTCAATCATTGCTTTCTTAGCCATCATACGTTCATATTCTTTTTTAGAACCAACCATGATATTCTCAAACTCGCGCACCCCGGTACCTGCAGGAATCCTGTGTCCAACGATGACGTTTTCTTTCAGTCCTCTCATCAGGTCAATGGAGCCGTTGATAGCTGCCTGATTCAATACCTTGGTGGTTTCCTGGAACGATGCTGCTGAAATCCAGCTGTGTGTTCCTAAAGATGCACGGGTGATACCCTGCAGCAACGGACTTGCCGTAGCCGGAACAGCATCCCTGAATTCCACCGGCTTTCTGTCATTGCGTTTCAGGAATGAATTCTCTTCACGAATCTGACGCATCGTAACAATCTGACCTACGACCAGCTGCTCAGAATCACCTGCCTCAGTAATGACCTTCTTATCATAAATGTAGTCGTTTTGTTCGATGAAATCGAACTTGTCTACCGTTTCATTTTCCAGGAACTTGGTATCTCCTGCATCGCTGATCAATACATCACTCATCATTTGCTTCACAATAACTTCGATGTGTTTATCATTGATACGCACCCCCTGCAAACGATAAACCTCCTGGATTTCATTCACTAAGTAAGATTGCAATGCAGATGGTCCTTTTATTTTCAGGATATCACTCGGTGTTATCGCACCGTCAGACAATGGCATACCCGCTTTCACAAAGTCGCCGTCCTGAACCAGGATGTGTTTGGTTAAAGGAACCAGGTATTTTTTCTGAACGCCGTCTTTAGAAGTAATGGTCACCTCACGGTTACCACGTTTTACTTTACCAAAAGTAGCCTGCCCGTCAATTTCAGAAACCTTCGCAGGGTTCGATGGATTACGGGCTTCAAACAATTCCTGGACACGTGGTAAACCACCCGTTATATCCCGAACCTTGCTCAGGATACGTGGAATCTTCACGATGATGGTACCTGGTACAACCGCTTGTCCGTCTTCCACAGAAATATGTGCTCCAACCGGAACGGAGTAAGAATACAGCTCTTTTCCTTTTTCATCAACGATCAGCAAGGAAGGAGATCTTTTCTTATCTCTGGATTCGATGGTGACTTTCTCACGGTGTCCGGTTTGCTCCTCCACCTCTTCACGGTAAGTAATACCTTCCACCACGTGTTCGTATTTGATAGCACCTTTAAACTCTGAGATGATGACGTTGTTAAACGGATCCCATGAACAGATGATATCCCCTTTCTTCACTTTTTGTCCGTTTTTAACAGCCAATGTAGCACCATAAGGAATATTGTTGGTGATTAACACTCTATCTGTTGATTCATCGATAATGTTGATCTCACCGGTTCTGCCTATAACCACCAGTTTCACTTCACCGTCCTCACCATCCTGCTTCACAGTTTTAACACTGTCGAATTCCAGTTTACCGTCAAACTTAGCCGGCATTTGAGATTCAGTTGCAACAGATGCCGCCGTACCACCCGTGTGGAATGTACGTAATGTCAGCTGTGTACCCGGCTCACCGATAGATTGTGCTGCCACAATACCTACTGCATCGCCATACTGTGCAGGTCTGTTGTTGGTCAGGTTTCTGCCATAACATTTGGCACAAACACCGCGTCTCATTTCGCAGGTCAATACGGAACGAATCTCCACGCTCTCTATTGGAGAATCTTCAATGATTTTTGCAGCTTCCTCTAAAATCATTTCACCTTCTTTGACAATCACCTCACCTGTAAGCGGATGAATGACATCCAGCAATGCTGTACGGCCAACGATTCTGTCAAACAAGGATTCGATAATCTCTTCGTTTTCTTTCAACGCAGCCGTATTCAAACCTCTTAACGTACCGCAATCTTCGCCATTGATAACAACATCCTGCGCAACGTCCACCAAACGACGGGTTAAGTAACCGGCATCTGCCGTTTTTAGAGCGGTATCTGCCAAACCTTTACGAGCACCGTGCGTAGAGATGAAATACTCCAATACGTTCAGACCATCCTTAAAGTTGGAAAGAATAGGATTTTCGATAATCTCACCACCGGTAGAACCCGATTTACGGGGTTTTGCCATCAGACCACGAATACCGGCCAGCTGTTTGATCTGTTGCTTGGAACCACGCGCTCCGGAGTCCAGCATCATGTACACGGAGTTGAAGCCCTGTTTATGCGTGGAAATCTCTTTCATCAGGGTTTCGGTAATTCTTGTATCCACACGTGTCCAGATGTCAATAATCTGGTTATAACGTTCGTTGTTGGTAATCAAACCTCCGTTAAAATTCTGCCATACTTCATCCACCTCTTCGGTTGCGCCGGTCAGCAGTTTCAGTTTGATATCCGGAATGATCAAATCGTCGATATTAAATGACAATCCACCTTTGAACGCCTGACGGTATCCCAATTCTTTGATATCATCCAGGAATTTCACGGTTGTAGGAATATTGGTATTCACCAATACATCCCCGATTACATTCTTTAAATTCTTTTTAGTCAGCAAATCATTTACATAACCGCACTCCTGTGGAACCACTTCATTGAACAATAAACGACCAACGGTAGTATCTATTATCTTAACCTTAAACTCAATACCTTCTTTAACACGTACTTTGCATTTTACGTTAGCATGTAAGTCTACCTGATTTTCATTCAGTGCGATGATAGCTTCTTCCGAAGAATAGAATATTTTTCCTTCTCCGCGTACCTTTTCCTCTTTAGATGATTTCTTACCTTTTGTCAGATAGTACAGACCTAAAACCATGTCCTGTGAAGGAATCGTGATAGGCGTACCATTTTGCGGGTTAAGGATATTATGAGAAGCCAGCATCAGTATCTGAGCTTCCAGCACAGCCGCATTGCTCAATGGGACGTGAACAGCCATCTGGTCACCGTCAAAGTCGGCGTTGAATGCCGTACACACCAACGGGTGCAACTGTATCGCTTTTCCTTCAATTAATTTCGGCTGGAATGCCTGGATAGATAACCGGTGTAATGTAGGGGCACGGTTTAATAAAACCGGATGGCCTTTCATCACGTTTTCCAGAATATCCCAGATAACCGCTTCTTTCTTGTCAACTAATTTTTTAGCGGACTTTACTGTTTTTACGATACCTCGTTCCAGTAGTTTACGGATGATAAACGGTTTGAATAACTCCGCCGCCATATCTTTCGGCAAACCGCACTCATGCAGTTTCAATTCAGGTCCTACCACAATTACCGAACGGCCGGAGTAATCCACCCGTTTTCCCAATAAGTTCTGACGGAAACGTCCCTGTTTACCTTTCAGTACATCAGATAAGGATTTCAATGCACGGCCACCTTCTGCTTTTACCGCATTTGATTTACGGGAATTGTCAAATAAGGAGTCCACCGCTTCCTGTAACATACGTTTTTCATTACGTAAGATTACTTCCGGTGCCTTTATTTCAATTAATCTTTTCAAACGATTGTTTCGGATGATAACACGGCGATATAAATCGTTCAGGTCCGAAGAGGCGAAACGACCACCATCCAATGGAACCAGCGGACGCAATTCAGGAGGCACTACAGGTAAGTATTGTACCACCATCCATTCCGGCCTGTTTTCGATATGTTCATTCGCTTCACGGAATGCTTCCACCACGCTCAGGCGTTTTAACGCTTCTGATTTACGTTGCTGGGAAGATTCATGAGATGCCTTATGACGCAATTCTCCGGATAATTTTTTCAAATCAATTCTCGATAATAAATCACGAACCGCATCACCGCCCATTTTTGCGATAAATTTATTCGGATCCTCATCAGACAACAACTGATTGTCTTTCGGTAAAGCATCCAGGATATCCAGGTACTCTTCTTCTGTAATCAAATCGAGATACTTGGTGGTTTTTCGCTCCCCGTTTACAAGAACACCTTCTTCTGTGATACCGGGCTGAACCACTACATATCGCTCGTAATAAACGATAGACTCCACGTTCTTGGAAGACAATCCCAGCATATAGCCGGTTTTATTCGGCAAAGATTTGAAATACCAGATATGTACGACAGGAACCACCAGCTTGATGTGTCCCATACGTTCACGACGAACTTTTTTCTCGGTCACTTCCACACCGCAACGGTCGCAGACAATACCTTTATAACGGATGCGTTTGTATTTTCCGCAAAAACATTCGTAGTCTTTCGTGGGCCCGAAAATACGCTCACAGAACAAACCTTCCATTTCAGGCTTGTAGGTTCTGTAGTTGATGGTTTCCGGTTTTTTTACTTCGCCGTATGAACGCTCTAAGATGGAATCCGGTGAAGCGAGTTTTAACGTAATCGTTTTAAACTCCAGGTTGATTTTGTTATCCTTTTTGAAAGGCATACTTATTTATTTTTAATTACTAAAAATCAAATTTTCAAACCACGGGATTCAGATTAATCAAAATCCAAATCCAGCGCTAATCCGCGTAACTCATGCACCAATACATTGAATGACTCCGGAATACCCGGCTCCGGAAGATTGTCTCCTTTCACGATAGCCTCGTACGTCTTCGCTCTTCCCTGAATATCATCGGATTTCACCGTCAGCAACTCCTGCAAAATATTGGATGCACCATAAGCTTCCAATGCCCAAACTTCCATCTCCCCTAAACGCTGTCCACCGAATTGTGCTTTACCGCCCAATGGTTGTTGTGTGATAAGAGAGTATGGCCCGATTGAACGTGCGTGCATCTTATCATCCACCATGTGAGATAATTTGATGATATAGATAACCCCAACGGTTGTTTTCTGATCGAAACGCTGTCCGGTTTCACCATCATAAAGATAAGTGCTGCCTAAGCGCGGTAAGCCTGCCTGTTCAATATATTCTTCGATTTGGTCAACGTGTGCTCCGTCAAAAATTGGTGTTGCAAAACGCATACCCAGACTCTTTCCGGCAAGGCCCAGTACAGATTCGTAAATCTGACCGATGTTCATACGGGAAGGTACGCCTAAAGGGTTCAATACGATATCGACCGGCGTTCCGTCTTCGAGGAACGGCATATCTTCATCACGAACGATTTTGGCTACGATACCTTTGTTACCGTGACGACCCGCCATCTTATCACCCACTCTCAGCTTACGTTTCTGAGCGATGTAGACCTTGGCCAGTTTCAATACGCCGGATGGCAATTCATCCCCAACGGTGATGGCGTATTTATCACGAAGGAATCGACCTTTTTCTTCGTTGAAACGTATGTTGAAGTTATGAATCAGTCGTTTGATCAATTCATTCGTTTCCTCTTCTTTCGTCCAGTCTGACGTATCCAAATTCTGATAGTTCAATCCGCCCAATAATTTCTCGGAGAATTTGGTGCCTTTCGGAACCACCTCTTCCCCAAAGATATTCTTGACGCCTGTCGTTGTTTTACCTCCTACCAGCTGCATCAGTTTTGACACCAATACTTTCTTGATATCCTCTAAGTTCAGCAGATGCACCTTTTCCGCTTTTTCCAACTCCACTTTCTCTCTAACCTTAGAGTTTTTGTCTTTTTTCGCTTTTTGGAAAAGCTTAGTGATTACTACAATTCCTTCCGTGGATGGCGGCGCTTTGTAGGAAGCATCCTTCACATCACCGGCTTTATCACCGAATATGGCACGCAACAGTTTCTCTTCCGGCGTCGGGTCTGTTTCTCCTTTCGGTGTGATTTTTCCGATTAAGATATCGCCTTCCTTGATTTTCGCACCAACACGGATGATCCCATTTTCATCCAGGTTACGTGTAGCGTCTTCGCTCACGTTCGGAATATCATTCGTTAATTCTTCCTCACCCAGTTTGGTATCCCGCACGTCCATTTCATATTCTTCAATATGAATAGAAGTGAAGATATCTTCGCGCACCACTTTTTCAGAGATTACGATAGCATCCTCAAAGTTGAACCCCTTCCATGGCATGAAAGCCACCAACAGGTTTTTACCCAGTGCTAATTCTCCGTTTTGTGTAGCATATCCTTCACACAATATCTGTCCTTTGGTTACCTTATCACCTTTACGAACGATAGGACGTAAGTTGATACAGGTAGCCTGGTTGGTTCGTACATATTTTGTAAGCTTATAAACTTTCACATCATCATCAAAGCTAACCAGCCTTTCATTATCTGTACGGTCGTAACGGATACGGATTTCGTTGGCATCCACATATTCCACGACACCTGAACGTTCCGCATTGATCAGTACGTTGGAATCTTTCGCTACTCTTGCTTCAATACCTGTTCCTACGATAGGCGCTTCGCAACGCATCAACGGAACTGCCTGACGCTGCATGTTAGAGCCCATCAAAGCACGGTTCGCATCATCGTTTTCCAGAAACGGAATCAGGGATGCAGAAACACCTACGATCTGATTCGGAGCCACGTCCATATTCTGAACGCTTGCCATATCATCTGTATCCGTATCTAATATCGGGAAATCGCCCTGATAACGGCATTTCACTTTCTTATCAGTAAATGTTCCTTTATCATCGATGATAACATTGGACTGTGCAATCGTTCTTTCATCCTCTTCTTCCGCAGTCAGGTATTCCACTTTGCCTTCCACTTTACCTTTGCTCACTTTCCTGTACGGTGTTTCGATAAAACCCATTTCATTCACTTTTGCGTGAACGCAAAGCGTAGAGATCAAACCGATATTGGGTCCTTCCGGTGTTTCAATGGTACATAAACGGCCGTAGTGAGAGTAGTGAACGTCACGCACCTCGAAACCTGCACGCTCTCTCGATAAACCGCCGGGTCCGAGTGCGGAAATACGGCGTTTGTGCGTGATTTCCGACAACGGATTCGTTTGGTCTAAGAACTGTGACAACTGTGAGGTACCGAAGAACGAGTTGATTACCGAAGACAATGTTCGCGCATTGATTAGGTCGATAGGCGTAAATACTTCGTTATCGCGAACGTTCATACGTTCACGGATGGTACGGGCCATACGCGCCAAACCAACACCAAACTGAGCATATAACTGCTCTCCGACCGTTCTTACACGTCTGTTGCTCAAATGGTCGATATCATCAATCTCCGCTTTCTGGTTAACCAGTTTTATCAGATATTTAACGATAGAGACGATGTCTTCTTTCGTTAATACGATATTCTTAGGATCGATTCCTAAGGATAATTTTTTGTTGATTTTATAACGACCCACAAATCCTAAATCATACCGCTTATCGGAGAAGAATAATTTCTCGATAATACCGCGGGCGGTATCATCATCCGGCGGATCGGAACCGCGCAACTGACGATAGATATGCTGCAATGCCTCTATTTCTGAGTTAGAAGTATCTTTTTGCAGGGTATTGAAGATGATAGAATAATCTTCTTCCGTACTTTCCTTTTGGAGGATGATGGATTTCACGCCGGTTTCCAGAATCAGCGGAATATTATCTTCATCCAGATATGTATCACGCTCGAGTATCACTTCATTCCGTTCGATAGAGACCACCTCACCGGTGTCTTCATCCACGAAATCTTCCATCCATGATTTCAATACTCTCGCAGCTAAACGTCTGCCTATATTTTTTTCCAGCGTCTTTTTGCTGACTTCGATTTCATCGGACAATCCAAACAATTTCAGGATGTCTTTATCCGAGTCGAAACCGATGGCACGCAATAAGGTCGTTACCGGGAATTTCTTTTTACGATCGATGTAAGCATACATGACATTATTGATGTCCGTAGCAAACTCCATCCATGCACCTTTAAACGGAATTACCCTTGCGGAAAAGATTTTAGTTCCGTTCGGGTGATAACTCATGCCGAAAAATACGCCCGGTGAGCGGTGTAACTGAGAAACGACCACGCGCTCAGCACCATTAATGATGAATGTACCTTTGTCTGTCATGTAAGGGATATTTCCGAGGAAAACATCCTGTACGATGGTTTGGAAATCAATATGCTCTTCGTCATTACAAGACAAGCGCAATTTGGCTTTCAAAGGAACGCTGTAGGTCAGTCCTCTTTCAATACACTCGTCAACGGTATAACGGGGAGGATCCACGTAATAATCCAAAAACTCCAGCAGGAAAATATTTCTTGCGTCTGTAATCGGGAAGTTTTCTGCGAATACCTTGTATAATCCCTCTTTGGACCGTTTATCCGGAGTTGTTTCCAACTGCAGGAATTCCTGGAAGGATTTTACCTGAATATCCAATAAATTGGGATAATCATAAGGATGGCTTATTTTACTGAAGTTAATTCTGCCAGTAGAAGTTAGGCCTGTAGTTTTTTCTGTTTTTTTGGACATGCAACCGAATTAAATTTAACAAAAACAGTAAAAAGTGTCACGGCAGTTTCAATAGCTGCCGGACACTTTAATTATTTGATTATGAATGAATTACTTCAATTCAATAGAGGCACCGGCTTCTTCCAATTTAGCTTTGATAGACTCAGCTTCATCTTTAGAAACACCTTCTTTTACCGGTTTAGGTGCACTGTCTACCAGGTCTTTAGCTTCTTTCAAGCCTAGGCCGGTAATTTCTTTCACAACTTTCACTACGCCCAGTTTTTGTGCGCCTGCATCTTTTAAGATAACGTCAAAAGATGTTTTTTCTTCAACAGCAGCGCCTGCGCCTGCGCCACCGCCTGGTGCCGCTACCGCTACTGCAGCTGCAGCCGGTTCGATACCGTAATCAGCTTTCAAAATTTCCGCTAATTCGTTAACTTCTTTAACTGTCAGGTTAACTAATTGCTCTGCAAATGCTTTTAAATCAGCCATTGTTTTAATAATTTAGATTGTTTAAAATTAATTTTCTCTTTCTTGTAATGTTTTAACTATTCCGGCCAGTTTGCCGCCGCTTGATTTAAGGGCAGAAACCACATTTTTAGCAGGAGATTGCAGCAAGGCAACGATGTCACCTATCAGCTCTTGTTTAGATTTCACATTGATTAATGCTTCTAACTGGCTTTCTCCGATATAAATGGCAGAGTCAATATAGGCTGCTTTTAAGGCAGGTTTATTGCCGTCTGCACGGAATTGTTTAATTACTTTTGCGGGCACGTTTCCTGTTTCGGTAAACATGATGGCTGTAGGACCGCTTAATACCGGATCCAGGTCATCAGAAAATTTACCGCCGGCAACCAATGCCTTCTTGATTAATGTGTTCTTAGCAACTTGTAAGCTGATGCCTTTTCCAAAGCAAATTCTTCTCAATGCGTTTATTTTCTCTACAGAAAGACCGGAGGTATCTGTGAAATAGAAAAAGGATGCATTAGAGAATTGCTCTGTAAGGCTTTCAATGGTTGCTTGTTTTTCAGCTTTAGTCATTTTTGTTTTGTTTTAAAGGCTGAATAATTAGATTCCCGGAATTGATTTTACATCCACTTCAATGGAAGGACTCATCGTAGTAGCCATGAAAATGCTTTTAAAATAAGTTCCCTTTGCAGAAGATGGTTTCATTTTAGCCAACGTTGTGATCATTTCTTTTGCATTGTCCAGCAACTGAGTTGGATTAAATGACACACGACCTACCGAAGTATGGATAATGCCGAACTTGTCGATTTTGAAAGATATCTTACCTTTCTTCACCTCACGAACGGCATCCGCCACGTTTTCTGTAACGGTACCGGATTTAGGGTTAGGCATTAGGTTACGAGGACCTAATATTTTACCTAATCTGCCTAATTTGGGCATAACACTCGGTGTGGCGATGATAACATCGATATCCGTCCAACCGCCGTTAATTTTTTCCAGGTATTCTTCCAAACCGACATAATCAGCACCGGCTTCTTTTGCTGCCGCTTCCTTATCTGCAGGGCAAAGTACCAGGACTTTTTTTGTTTTACCAGTACCATGGGGAAGGCTAACCGTTCCTCTTATGGCCTGGTCTGGTTTACGCGGATCAACACCTAAACGGATGTGAACATCGACAGAAGCATCAAACTTGGTGGTGTTTACTTCTTTTACTAAAGCAGCAGCTTGTTCCAGTGGGTAGGTTTTGCCTTTTTCGATTTTTCCATCGACTGCTTTTCTTTTCTTTACAATTTTCATTTTACCTAAAAATTTGGTGAGATAATAGCGTTCCAAATAGAGTGGAACTCTCTCTGCTTAATCAGATTAAGCATTCCAAGGTGCATCACCCGTAACAGTGATTCCCATGCTTCTTGCAGTACCTGCCACCATTTTCATGGCTGACTGAACTGTAAAACAGTTCAAGTCGGGCATTTTGATTTCTGCAATCTCCTTCACCTGATCCCAGGATACCGACCCTACCTTATTACGATTTGGTACTTTAGAGCCTTGTTTGACTTTAGAGTACTCCAGCAATAAAGCGGAAGCAGGTGGCGTCTTGATGACGAACGTGAAAGATTTATCTTTGTAAACCGTGATTACACACGGTAAGATTTTACCTTGTTTATCTTGTGTAGCAGCATTGAACTGTTTGCAAAATTCCATGATGTTCACCCCTTTGGAACCCAATGCAGGCCCGATGGGAGGTGCCGGATTTGCCTGACCGCCTTTTACTTGTAATTTGATGAACGTTTCGATTTCCTTTGCCATATTCTATTGTTTTTCAACTTGCATAAAATTCAACTCCACCGGAGTTTTTCTTCCAAAAATTTTCACCACCACTCTCAGTTTCTTCTTATCCTCCATGATTTCTTCAATCGTACCGGTAAAGTCGTTGAAAGGGCCATCCGTGATTTTAACATCTTCCCCTACCAGGAACGGTTCGTTGGTCACACCGCCTATTTCTTCCTGCTCGTCCACTTTTCCGAGGATTCTGTTTACTTCGGCTTTTTTGAGCGGAATAGGCTTATTTCTTTCAATGAAACTGATAACGTTGGTCATGTTCTGCAGATGCTGAACGATATCCGCATTAAACTTTTTTGAATCAGCCTCCATCATTAAATAACCCGGAAAAAAGTTCTTTTCATGAATTACTTTTTTCCCGCCTTTTAGTTTATACACTTTTTCTGTCGGCACAATTACCTGAGGGATGATCTCAGACCAGCCTGAAAGCTTTATTTCCTTCTCGATAATATCGCGAAGTTTTTTTTCTTTCCCACTGATGACTCTCAGTACATACCATTTTTTATCTTCAGACATCTGTACCATTCTAAAAGTAGGCTGTTAACCTGCTATTTTATAAATTATATCACTGAATAGAATATTAGAAACCATATCCATGAGCCCGATTATCAACGCAATAATCATGGAGGCTACCGCCACAATCACTGCATTCGCCTGCAAATCTTTCCAGGTTGGCCATGTCACCTTGGTCGTCAACTCTTCGTAAGAGGCCTGCAGATATGATTTTATAGTATCCATTTTCTTTTCTTTGCACGGGTGGAGAGATTCGAACTCCCATCAACGGTTTTGGAGACCGCTATTCTACCCTTGAACTACACCCGTCTATATAGTCATTAGCCACTAATACAACTGACTAATGACTAATGACGGATATACTGATTATTTAATAATTTCTGTAACCTGACCAGCTCCAACTGTTCTGCCACCTTCACGGATTGCGAATTTCAGTCCTTTTTCCAACGCCACCGGGTAAATTAATTTTACCGTCAGTGTCACGTTATCACCAGGCATTACCATTTCAACTCCTGCAGGCAATTCGATCTCACCTGTTACGTCTGTTGTTCTTAAGTAGAACTGAGGACGGTATTTGTTGAAGAATGGTGTGTGGCGCCCACCTTCGTCTTTGCTCAGGATATACACCTCGCATTTGAATTCAGTATGCGGCGTTACTGAACCCGGTTTGCAGATAACCATACCACGTTTGATATCGGTTTTCTCAATACCACGCAATAAGATACCTACGTTTTCACCAGCTTCGCCGATGTCCAATATTTTACGGAACATCTCTACCCCTGTACAGGTTGAAGCCATTGATTTTTCCTGTAATCCGATGATTTCTACCGGTTCGCCTGTTTTTACCACCCCTCTTTCGATACGTCCTGTAGCCACCGTACCACGACCTGTGATGGAGAATACGTCTTCTACCGGCATCAGGAATGGTTGATCGATTGGACGCGGAGGTAATGGAATCCACTCATCTACCGCTTTCATTAATGCATCGATTTGTGCAGTACCATCAGCATCATCCTGTAATGCCTTGATGGCAGAACCCTGGATGATTGGCGTATTGTCACCATCATAACCACGTTTAGTCAACTCTTCACGGATATCCATTTCCACCAGTTCCAACAATTCCGGATCATCTACCAAATCCACTTTATTCATGAACACCACCATACGGGGTACACCTACCTGTGCAGCCAAAAGGATGTGTTCTTTTGTTTGAGGCATCGGTCCGTCTGTAGCAGCCACCACCAGGATAGCACCGTCCATCTGAGCAGCACCCGTAATCATATTCTTGATATAATCCGCGTGACCCGGACAGTCAACGTGCGCATAGTGACGAGTTTGCGTTGCATACTCCACGTGTGCCGTGTTGATGGTGATACCTCTTTCTTTTTCTTCCGGAGCAGCATCGATTGAATCATAATCTTTCTTTTCTGCCAATCCTGATTTTGACAATACATACGTAATTGCAGCTGTCAAAGTGGTTTTGCCGTGGTCAACGTGACCGATGGTTCCGATGTTAACGTGCGGCTTATCCTTTACAAATTTTTCCTTAGCCATGATTTGTTTTTTTAACTATTTTAATAATTTATTTGAATTTAAAAATTTTTTTTTTTTGAGCCGATGAAGGGAATTGAACCCGCGACCTCTTCCTTACCAAGGAAGTGCTCTACCACTGAGCTACATCGGCGATAGAGTCTGAGTGCTTTGTTCGCTTCATCAAACTACATTTTTTGAGCGGAAGACGAGGCTCGAACCCGCGACCTACAGCTTGGAAGGCTGTCGCTCTACCAACTGAGCTACTTCCGCATGATCACTTTGAAAATTTAAAGGAGTCCGTTTTAAAAGGCAACTCAACTTATAACTTTCAATTTTAAAGAACTCTTTATATTTGTCTATAGTCATCCCGACTATTTTCATGTCTTTTTTTGTGGGCAAGGATGGATTCGAACCACCGAACTCCGAAGAGGACAGATTTACAGTCTGTTGCCGTTGGCCACTTGGCTACTTACCCTGCTTTGTAACTGTGAGCCGATGGAGGGATTCGAACCCCCGACCCGCTGATTACAAATCAGCTGCTCTGGCCAACTGAGCTACATCGGCACAAAACTCATTTATTTTCAAGAACTTAACAGAAAAATGGCGAAACTTCCCCAATTTTCGGAGTGCAAATATACAATTAAAATCTGATTTTTTGCTATTGTGGGTAAAATTGTTAAAGGTTTATGATAATTTAAAGTTTGGGGAATAATTTTCGTTCTACTCACCAAAAAAGCTACCTTTTAAGCAATGTCTCCTGAAAGGGACAATGTAAATAATAAAAGGACATACATAACAATGGCGCAGAGTCCTCTACGAGAGACTCTGCTGTGAAAAGAAATCTGAGTATGCCTTGCGGCAAATTTAACTCCTCTTGCTTTATCCAATTATCTGAGGCTTTTATCCGGCAGACAGTTTGTTGGTCAAGAAGGCCAACAAAGGCATGGAGACCAACAAAGGCATGGGACTCTGCTGAGAAAAAAACACCTGCCAAGGGCAATTATTGTAAGCTCATCTTGTTGGCACGCCACGCTTGTTGCTGTACCGCATACCAACAACGGCGAAGGTCCTCTACGAGAGACTCTGCTGAGAAAAGAGACATTGGGCTGCATGTGGGAATGCATGCGCTTTACTTAAGATAAAATTATCTGAAAATTTGCTTTTTAATGCTTTTTTTTTGCATATTTAATGCATGATTAACAAGGTCTTACCGTACAGCAGGCCATCGTCCATCGTCCAAATTATACTACCCTGCAGGGTAGTAGTTTTTACCGGACAACGACTACCATTCTTTCCACCTCTTCTTCTTAGATCCCTTATTTCAAAAGGTACATCTTACACTAATTTATTTATACTCAAAAAATAAACCACTATGAAAAAGAACCAATTAATTTTTTTATTCCTGCTATTAATTTTATCAGCAGTAATACAACAGGGTTGTAAGAAAGAAAGCGATGAATTGCCTCCCGAAACGGATATCAACTGGAATGGTTTTATCCGCTCTGACCCCGATTCGGTTTTAATGATCCCCATTGGCGATACTTCCATGCTTTCGCAGGACCAAAGGATCAGGGGATTTGAGCCCTCGTTTTCATTGACCATGCCGCCGGTAAAAAACCAGGGGCCGGATGAAGCCAGTTGCTGTGCGTTTGCGGCCGCCTATGCTACCCGGAGTTACCACCTTTACCGCGATCATAAACTGACGGAATACGAAAGCGGATTAAATACCGTAATGAGCCCCAGCTATGTATTTAACCAGCTAAAACAAGGGGTAAATTGTGATATCGGTGTACCATATTTGTTGGTCTTTCAGATGCTAAGCGACAAAGGGGTTTGTACCTGGGCCAAAATGCCCTGGGCGGGCTACAGCGATTGCGCCACACAACCCAATGCGGAGCAAAACGACAACGCGGAGTATTTTATTACTTATGGGGCCTACCGGATTTCGGATCTCACCCCGGGCAATTTAAAAGCGTATATTCATCATGGTTACCCGATCATGTTTGGAATAGATGTGGACTCCGGATTTGTAGCAAGGGGTAAAAACAGGATACCCGGTGTCTGGAACAGTAAAGTGGGTAAAATCAAAGGCGCCCACGCCATGGTGCTGTGCGGCTGGGACGATGCCCGCAACGCTTATAAAATTATGAACTCTGCAGGCCAGGGTTGGGGCGAAAACGGTTTTGCCTGGATAGATTATGACTATTTCAGGCAGAAAATCATGGAGGAAGCGGGAAGTACCGGCGCCTACGAGGTTTACTGGCTCAAGACTAAATACAACAAACGCCTGATCACCAAACCCACTGCCCGGGAACCCGAGAATATCGACTCCACCTCAGCCACGTTGAAAGCCGCTTCGGTTAAACTGCCGGAAGAGGCTCCGCTTTTGAAACGCGGGATAAAATATGGAAAAACTTTTAACGTAATGACCGTGCTGGAAGCCACTGACCTGACAGATATACTTTTCTCGTTTGAGGTAGATGACCTGGAACCCGACACGCATTATGAAGTAATAGCCTATACGGAAAACGTGTACGGCCGGCGATATGATACGCTGGAGGGTGGTTTCAGAACTTTGCCATCCAATGTTCCAGAAAAAACATACTGTTTGTCTACTTTTTATAGTGAGTGTCAATTATCAGCAAATTATTGCGCGGATTTAGATTCTGGTTTGTGTAAATACTGGAAATGCAGAAGAGATAATTATTTCTCTCTAGTAGTATCTTTTAACAATAATATTCCTGTCTCTGGAATTTTCACATACAATAAAAATTGGATAAACATTAATTACTTGAATACTAGCTGTCCTATAGGGGAAATTGTTGGTGAATGTGGTACTCTACCACCACCAGAATGGCACACAGCATATTGCCCCTGTAAAGATGAAGGGCCATTATACCCGGATTACAACATTGTTACTTTTAATGGCAATGATTTTTCTTCATCTGATCTTGCAGTAACTGGAACATTAGATGGCAGCATAATAGTTATTTCTATAAATGGCGATGAATATTTAATAGGTGAGTGCCCTTGATAACGTATACTTCACTGGATTTATTATTGAATATATTTCGAAGGGCTAATATCTAAAATGTTAATTTTGAATTTGGCCGCTATTAAATCAGTGAGCATTTATTATTTGATTTCCGATATTTATTGTTTATGGACAAAGCGACAAAATATACTTTATTCTTTTTTATAACAGTATTTACTATTGGTATTTGGGCCTGCAAAAATGGAGGATTATCCAATTCATATATAATAACTGCAAGTGATACGGTCCGCCAAAATTCCAATTTCAAACTGGTAGATATAGGTATTGTTGCAAAAAACAAAGAAGGTATTACCGCTGTACAGCTTACATCCGATCATAGTTACGGTTTTACCATAGAGACAACAATAAAACCCAATACCTATTATATTATTACGTTAAAAGTACAGTCGCTGCACTGTACAGTAAATCTGGCTGCAGAAACACCGTGGTCCGGCTGGGTTGGGACACGATATCTGGCACAAACGTCTACCGGCAACTGGTACTTAATTAATCTACTGCTGAAAACTCCGGACACGATGACCGTTCAAAAAATGAAACTGTATGCTTATACCTGGGCAAAAGACACCTGCTATGTAGATAGCTTACAGATTAGTGAGTACAATTATTTTCCTTACCGGGACAGTTTACCTGATTTCATTTTTAATCCGCTAACATATGCTATATTAAACGAATTGGCTTTTTATGCCAAAAAAACTACTGAACATAATTACATGGATGTCTTGAATGAAGAATTTTTAAATATTGTTTTCAAGAAGCATTTTATATCGCGGCAAACCTATAAAGAGGAGCTAAAACGAAGAATAAAAAAATATACTTTAAAAACAGTTTTTACAAAGGTAAAACAGGATGCTGATTTAGGCAGCAGACCGAATGTAGACACAAAACCAAGAGAGACGTATGAACATACACCTTCAGGCTTTACGGGAAAAATAATTTACACGCAAGGCGAAAAAATAAGTGTAGCATTACAGAATGTTTCCGCCATAAAATCTGTACAATTGTTAAAACCGAATGACTATTATTCTTTTCAAAAACTGAAAGATATCCCTTTGTCAAAAAGGAAAAAAGCGACTGTTGAAATTGAAACTGCTCATTTGCTGCCGGGTACCTATTGTATTCGATTAACCAATTCATCAGGCGTTTTTAATATCCCAGTTATTATCAACAGTATTCAGCAATCCTCTGTTATCGTATTAGCCCCCGTTACCACCTGGCATGCTTATAATTATTATGGAGGAAAATGTTTTTATGTAAATACTAAAGATGATAGTTGCGTATATTATATTTCTACGCAAAGGCCATTGGTCTCTTGTTTGTTCGACAGTGTTTTGGTTGGTCATGATCTGTTTATTTTTCACAACATTTATAAATTCTTTTATGAAAAATATCAGTGTAATGTCTATCCTGATTATTATTTAGAAGCACATCCTGAGTTATTTACGAATGTGAAAACAATCATTTTCGCGCAACACTGTGAATATTTTTCAACTAAGATGTTTGAATCATTAAGGAATTATACTGCCACAAAAAATGTCATTTCATTAGGCGGTAATCAGGCCTATTATAAAGTCCGGTTTTCCGATAATTTCAACACTATAGAATGCAGAAAAGACGGTACTTTTTTTAGTAATACCTTCATACCGGCCGGCCTCTGGAGAACTCCTTTTTCAAATGAAGCAAAATACTGGGGAAACGCCTATACAGATGCCGGATATAAATCGTATTGCAGTTATAAAGCAGTAAAAGCAGATCATTGGTTGTACAAAAATTGTATTCTTAAGAACAATGACGAATTTGGAAAATGCGGAATAGACGGAAGAGGAACGAGCGGCGATGAAACGGATAAAACAAACGATAATTCGCCAAAAAATACAGTTGTCTTAGCCAAAGGCACCAATCCGGATAATGGCGGCGGCGATATTACCATTATAGAAAAAAAGCATAATGCCGTCCTATCCTTTGGGTCTATTGCTTGTGGCAGCGGGCTATATAAAGATAAAGTAATTACTCAAATGATAATGAATTTTATGGATAAGTATAACTAAAAATGCGGCACAATGGCCGCATTTTATTTATCAGAAAATTGCTATCTATTCCTTGCTTTTCGTTTTAATTTTTTCAATCTGACGTTTTAATGAATCTACGGCCATATCTACCGCCTGCTCGAATTTCTTGCTCTTTTCTTTGGCAACCAGCGTATTGCCGGGTATATTGGTTTTTATGACGACTACTTTATCCTTTACCTGGGTGTTCAGTTGCTCTAAACTTAAAATAACGTCCGAATCAATGATGCGGTCATAGAACGTTTCCAGCTTTGTCAGTTTCCGGTTGATGAACTCTTTCAGCGATTGGTCAGCATCGAAATGCAGCGATTGGATTTGAATTTTCATTGACATAATACTAAAATTTACAAAGTTTAATGAATTGGGTTAGTAATACATTTTTTAGGTCAGGAGCAAGGTGCTCGTTACCAATAAAGCATCTGTTTTTAAAAAAGTATCATAGGCTTAAGCTTTGGGGTGAGCGATTTTATAAATTTCCTTTAATTGTTCTATCGTATTGTGTGTATAGACCTGCGTGGATGCCAGACTGGCATGGCCCAGCAGTTCTTTTATATCATTCAGTTTAGCGCCATTATTGCTCATGTGCGTGGCAAACGAGTGGCGCAGCACATGCGGGCTTTTCTTTTCTACCGTACTGCAGTATCCGACATACTTCTTCACTAATCTGTAAACATGATTCGGATATAATTGGTTTCCGTTGTCCGTTAAAAAAACATAAGAAGAAAAGGGGATATTTTTGAGTTTTTCTTTTTGTAATCTCTGGAACAACTGGAGTGAATGCGTCAACTCCTTTCCTATAGGAATGATGCGTTGTTTATTTCCCTTTCCGGTAACCTTCAATTGGCCTGTAACAAAATGAATATCGCTCCATTGTAAATTAATCAGTTCCTGACGACGCATGCCGGTGGAGTACAGCATGTCCACAATCAGCTTATCCTGCAGGCCATCAAAGGTATCCTTAAAGAAATTTGCAGAAGGTTCCAGCAAGTCATTCATTTTACTCTGCTCCACAAATTTGGGCAGGCGTTCCGGCAGTTTCGGAGCGTTAATCTTACCGGCAGGGTTCGCAGAGATTTCTCCTTTTTTCTGGTAATATCTATAAAAGGATTTGAGTGCGGAGATTTTTCTTTTGATACTGGCAGGCTTGCTATTTTTGGTTACCAATTCCACCACCCATGCCCTCACCTGATTGTTCCTGACCAATAAAGGGTTTTCCAGTTCAAGCTCATTTTTTAGAAATAAAAAAAACTGCAGAATATCTGATTTATAAGACTCTACAGTTTTTGCGGAATATCGTTTTTCGTATTGAAGATAGTTAAGGAACGCCTCTGTCATTTTTCGCTTCTGTTAATCTTTTCCTTTATCGGGAAGATTAAATTAGGCAAAAAAAATGAATTGCGCAACTATTAATCCTCTATGCTGCGAAGTTTCCCGATATAAACGGCTTTTTTAACGGCTGTTCTTCTTTTTACAGAAGGCAACGTAAAAGCCTGACGGGCACGGAGTTGTTTCACAACACCGGCCTTTTCAAATTTCTTTTTAAATACCTTTAGCGCCCTGTCTAAAGATTCTGATTCTCTTGCGTCAACGATTAACATAGTATAATACCTCTTTTATTGTTAAGATTTGGATTGCAAAGATAGCAATTAATTTGAAAATTTAAAAATGTGTAAATCTGAAAATAAGAATTTTATGTTAAATGTTCCCTTTCAGTATTTCGCGGCTGATGACCAGCTTCTGAATCTCCGAAGTTCCCTCGCCAATGGTACACAGCTTAGCGTCACGATAGAATTTCTCTACCGGAAAGTCCTTAATATAGCCATAACCGCCTAAAATCTGAACCGCCTCATTGGATACCTTGCATGCAATTTCAGAAGCATAATATTTGGCAAAGGCAGACTGTTTGGTCATTTTTTCGCCGCGTATCATCATGTCAGCAGCCTGAAAAGTCAATAATTTAGCCGCCTCGATTTGCGTGGCCATATCCGCCAGCTTAAATCCAATAGCCTGAAACTCCGAAATCGGCTTACCGAACTGCTCTCGCTCTTTAGCATATTTCACCGCAGCTTCATATGCCCCAACGGCAATACTGATACTTAAAGCTGCGATAGAGATCCTTCCGCCGTCCAGTATTTTCATAGCCTGTACAAAACCATCCCCCGCTTTACCAAGAATATTTTCTTTTGGAATCCGGCAGTTGTCAAATATCATCTCCGCCGTTTCAGAACATCGCATACCCAGTTTGTTTTCCTTTTTGCCTCCGCTAAAGCCGGGTGTACCCCGTTCCACCACGAAAGCCGTCATTCCATGACTGTCCAGCAATTCTCCCGTACGGACAATTACAACGGCGACATGGCCACTCCTGCCATGTGTAATGAAGTTTTTCGTTCCGTTGATAACCCATTCATCTCCATCCTGGTGTGCCACACATTTCATCCTGCCCGCATCCGAACCGGTGTTGGGTTCTGTCAGCCCCCAGGCGCCTATCCACTCACCGGAAGCCAGTTTTGGAATCCAGCGATTGCGTTGTTCTTCGTTGCCGAATTTGTAAATATGATTGGTACATAGTGAATTATGGGCAGCAACCGACAGGCACAGGGAACTGTCTACTTTTCCAATTTCAATAAGTGCCGTAATGTATTCATGGTAGCTTAATCCTGCGCCGCCATATTCTTCCGGAATCAGGATACCCATTAATCCCAAATCACCCAATTTCTGTAATGTTTCCATAGGGAAATGCTGGGTTTCGTCCCATTCCATCACAAATGAGCGGATATGCTTTTCGGCAAAATCCCTTACCGTCTGTGCAATCATCTGCTGGTTTTCTGAGTATTCGAAATTCATCTTTTAAATTTTGTGCAAAGATACATTTTTTAGTATGATTTGTAAACATGTAAGGCCTGCGGAAGTTTATTCTACCAGAACATATGGCTGCAACTTGTAAAACTGTTCGGGGTGGTCTTTCACATAGTACAGATTCCTTATATCCTCCACCGTTTCAAATGGCCTTACTTTGGTACGGTATCCGATAATCTGTTTGGCAATGGTAGAAAAAAAATACGGATTGGAAGTCAACTCCTCAAACGAAGCCGTATTGATATTTACCTTTCGGATTTTAGCCGGTTTTATGGCAAGCTGTTTTCTGAAGCGCTGATAGGTTGAATCCTGTATACCCCAGACATCTCTTATTTGCTCAATGGAATAAAACCCGCCCAGCTTATCCCTGAAATCTACAATGCGTTGTGACAAAACCTTACCGATTCCATACAGCTTTTCAAAATCTGCGGCGGAAGCGGCATTTATTTCTATTTTAAAATCTGGTTTTGGGTTCTTGTCTGTTGTTGCAGGATTATTCTGATAGGCATATTTATTGCCGGCAATTTCGTAGGGGTTGCTTTTATTTTTGTTGTACCTGAAGCTATCCCTTGCGTTATCGATTTGCCGCTGCAGGCCGGTTATTTTCTGATTATCTTCCACAGTCAGCGGACGATCTTCTGCAAACTGTTGTACAACATATTTCTTCAGAATGATACTTGTAAAAATGGCTAAGCAAAGAAAAATAATTCCGTTGCGTTCATAGCGCGAAAAGCCTGTATCCTGATTTTTATTCATAGAAAACAAATATAAAAAAAGGGCTGCAAATTGCAGCCCTTTTCAATTATTTCAGCTAAAATTTATTTGAACAGCAAATTAAATTCAACTCTTCTGTTTTGTGCTTTGCCGGCAGCAGTTTTATTGTCAGCAAGCGGTTTTGCTTCACCATAACCTGCAGACACCAATCTGCTGGCAGGAATTCCTTTTCCAACCAGATAAGCAACTGCCGATGCTGCTCTGTCTTGAGACAATTTCAGGTTAAAGTTGTCATCGCCTACATTATCTGTGTGACCATCTACATTTACGTCGTAGTAAGCATATTCTTTCAAGATAGAAGCTACTTCATCCAATACTTTGTAAGAAGCCGGCTTGATAACAGCTTTACCCGTTTCGAACTGGATAGCACGAGCAGCAAACGCTAATTTTTTCTTAGCTTCTTCTTTTACTTCAGGACATCCTTTGTTGGAAGCAGGTCCAGGTACATCCGGACATTTGTCATCTGCATCCTGAACACCGTCACCATCTCTGTCAGGGCAACCTTCTGCGGAGAAAACACCTGCCACATCCGGGCATTTGTCTTTTTCGTTGATGATACCGTCACCATCTCTGTCAGGATCCGGGCAACCGCCGTATTTGGCTATACCTGGTACATCCGGGCATGCATCTTTAGCATCCGGAATTTTATCGCCGTCTCTGTCAGGACAACCGTTAAATTCGGCAATACCTGGAATAGTAGGACATTCATCTTTACTGTCTTCTATTCCGTCACCGTCCGTATCAGGACAACCGTTAAATTCTGCCAGTCCCGGAACGGTCGGGCAAGCATCATCTAAATCGATAATACCGTCACCATCCGTATCTAACGGTTTTTCTACTACAGGAGCCGGTTCTTCTTTTTTCTTACCTTTTCCTAAGTCAGCCATTACACCCAATCCAAAGAAGATATGATCGTTATTGTTTTTGATAGCAAAATTATACCCGCCATTTACGTTTAAAGCAACATTATCGGCGATTTTAAAGTTGACTCCAAGACCGACCGGAATACCAAATCCGATGACACTTTCTCGTGTAGCCGGAGTTTCCGCCCAAGAACCCTGCAGTTTTGCGAATATATACGGAGAAACGGCTGCATCTTCTTTTAAAATATAACCATTGTTAAACTTGTAGGCCAATACACCGGCAAATAGTAAGTTGTAGGTATTGATAGCGGGTAAAGTCGGATCTTCTTTTCCTGAAAATACATGAGTACCCACTTCTAAGCCAACGGCTACAGAAGAGTTTGGATTATACCATGCGGTAATTCTCGGTCCAAATTTCACAGGATGTTTGAATGTGGATAGTTTTTTAAGTGCAGGAGAGTAATAATCAGCGATTTCCATACCGATGCCAATGCTGAATCGGTTGTTTCCCACAGCACTGTTACTGTTTCTAGGTGGTTTTTTTGCACCAAGTGCCACTGAACTTACCAAGATAAGCAATGCATAAAATAATACGATACCTTTTTTCATAAAGACTTTGGTTTTAATTTATTCGACAAAAGTAATGTTAATTTATATTAATTTGCAAATTTACACAACTTTTTTAGAAATTTAAATCAAAATTATTTTCATTTTCAGGTCGGTTTGTTGATAACCCAATACTGAAACGGCTTTTGAATTAAAAAAATGAATGTCTGACTGAGCTATTGCTTACAAACACCCTTCTTCAACTTATCCTGAAACTTTAAATTACAATTCTGCCCTATACTGAAAGATGGCAGAATAGGTTTATAACACATTTTAGTAAAATAGTAATGTTTTGGATTAGAATGTATCGACTAAAAGAAAGAACTTTGCAAATGATATAAAGTCACATAGAATGGATTTAAAAGAGATCATTACCGTAACCCTCATATTGTTTGCCATCATCGATGTTTTAGGCTCTGTGCCTGTTATTCTTGATATTAAGTCTAAGGTCGGGCATGTAGATGCCAAATACGCAACCATCGTATCCGGTTTCATTATGATTCTTTTCTTGTTTACCGGAAATCAGATTCTGAACCTGATTGGCATAGATGTGGCCTCCTTCTCACTGGCAGGGTCCATCGTTATCTTTCTTGTCGGGCTGGAAATGACACTCAACAGGGATATCTTCAAATCTGGTAATGCCTCTGTAAAAAGCACATCCGTCGTTCCAATCGCCTTTCCAATGATAGCGGGTGCAGGGACACTGACAACTCTTTTATCTCTTCGCTCTGAATACGATGTTTATGTGATTCTTATTGCCATACTGATTAACCTGGGAGTAATATACTTTGTGATTCGTTTCATTCCAAAGATTGAGTTGCTGATCGGAGATACCGGTATCAATATACTCAGGAAAGTCTTTGGAATCATTCTGTTATCAATTGCGATAAAATTATTTTCGAAGAACCTGGCCCTATTGTTTCAGTTCTAAGCCGGTTGTACCTGTGTATTCATGGCTTTTCTGATAGCCTGATTGGGCTGATCACTTTCAATTAGTCCGTCTCTCATCCTGACAATTCTATGGGTATAGGAGGCTATATCCTCTTCGTGGGTAACAACGATCAGTGTATTTCCGTGCGTATGGATATCTTCAAATAATTTCATGATTTCATAGGATGTTTTAGAATCTAAATTCCCGGTCGGCTCATCTGCCAGAATAAGAGAGGGGTTATTTACCAATGCCCGTGCCACTGCCACGCGCTGCCGCTGACCACCGGATAATTCATTCGGTTTATGCTTCATCCTGTCGCCTAAACCCACCTGTGCCAGCACCTCCATGGCACGCTCGTCCCGTTGTTTCTTTCCCCATCCGGCATAAATAAGGGGCAAAGCCACATTTTCAATGGTGGTTAACCTCGGAATTAAATTGAATGTCTGAAAAATAAATCCGATCTGACTGTTACGGACAGATGCCAATTCATTATCAGAAGACTTGCTGACATCCGTTCCCTGCAGAAAATATTGTCCGGCGGTCGGTGTATCCAGGCATCCGAGAATATTCATCAGCGTAGACTTTCCGGAACCCGACGGCCCCATCAACGCCACATACTCATTTTGATCGATTACCAGGTCTATTCCCTTCAATGCATAAATCACCTCATCACCCAGGCTAAATTCACGGGTAATTCCTTTCAGTGTTATAACGGGTTCGGGCATAGTTTGAATATTGACTGCTGATTTAATCTTATTTATTGATACTTAGTTCCTTTGACAAATTTGGGAACTTTAATGTAGTCGTTATCCTTCAATGGGGCATTCATCAATGCTTCTTCTTTGGATATCGGGTAATCTACCACATCTTTCCTGAAAACATTGGCTTCTTCATTGATATACACCAACGGCTCCACTCCATCCGTGTTCAGTTCATTTAATTTTTCCATAAAGCTCAGTATTTTCGATAAGTCTGACTTGATGGCTTCCTTACCTTCTTTATCAAATTCCAGTTTTGATAAATCTGCCAGTTTATCTACTAAAGCATCATCTACTATCATTTGTTATTGGTTGTACGTTTCTGAAAAACATTACGAATATAAAAAACAAAATGGTACAGCAAAGTATATATAACCTTAACAGTACCCTTTTTATTTGGTTTTTTAGATACTATTCCAATTTAATCACTTGTCTGGTGACAGGCTGCTGTTCGTTGGTGACAATAAAATAATATACCCCTTTTGCCCATTGCTGCGTTTCAATTTTCCATTCGTTTAATCCCGCTTTCATCGTCTTTATCTCATTTTTCATCAATTGTCCTATATCATTGTAAATCGTCAGTGTGATGTCTGCAGGCTCTTTAGAATACGTAGTAATGACGGTATTGTCTGAAACAGGATTCGGATAAATACTGATAAGTTCGAATTTATCCTTATCTATTCGGGCGTTGACTATATTCGTCAATTGGGAAGAATTATCCAAATCCACCTCACGAACCTGATAGTAATATATGAGACCGGGAGAAACGTCATGATCGTCGAAAGCATAATTTTTAATTGCATTTGAATTTCCGGCAGCAGGCAACTCACCAATTTTAGTAAAATGAATGGCATCCGTACTTCGTAACACCTCAAATGTTTTTGTATTTAATTCTGACGCAGTTGCCCAGCTCACCTTGATATATTCATCATCAATTGGCAATGCCTTTATATAAATCAGTTCGATCGGTAAGACGGTAGGGCAATCCGCCAGCTTGGCGCTGCTGACTTCACATCCCACCACACCCGTGGATACATTCTTTATATGTGCAAAGGTGAATATATCCTGAAAGTTGGCAGTTGTAGCGGTGGTCCATGTCGCTCCTCCGTTATATGAATATTCGGCAACATAGGTAGCATTACATCCGGTACAATTGGGGTTGACGGAAACGGTTGGAGGTGATGCTGCACAATTAATCGTGGGGGATATACGAATTCTTGGAAATACATCCAGCGGTCCGCAAATTGTTTTTACACACCCATATTGGTCTATGTAACTATACTGCAGGGAATAAGATGCTCCCGGATTTACACCTGCAGCATTGGTATTAATAGTACCTGTACCATCGGAATTAACAGTAACGGCACCCGCAACCGTTGCACCTGTACAGGTCCTGTTATTTTCCAGCGTTACGGAAACTCCGGTAGCAAATGTGCCATTTGGCGTACCTAGATTAACATCTAACTGACCAAACACGGACGCAGCAGGCCCCACACAGTAAAGCGAAGAACAAAATGCATAATTGTTGCTAAATAACGTATCCACCGTACCATCGGCATGTACCTCCACTATTCGAATAAAGTTTAATGTATTCATACCACCGTTATTGACAGAGCCACCTCCTGAACCAAACCCGTCATCATAACCATCATACAATACAAACCTGAACGGTCCGTCATTCGGGTTGATGGTAGCAGGAGTAGTAGTTGTGCTCGCACCAACCGTAGGGCCATAACCTCCACCGGATGCCACTACCTGATTATTACCGTCATAAATCAACCAGGACACATCCTGCGGATAAGAATCAAAATCAAGCATAACTTTGTATTGTGAAAATAACGGAATCGGATTTGATGTAGAGAATGCGACAATAGAACTGTCACATACGTTGGTATCCAGTAGAACAGTACCTAAATTAGGTTTATTGTAAGTTCCGCCAATCTGGCTCTCACAACCTGCATTGTCTACAAACCGTACATTCCATGCCTGACCGTCAGCTACTGTAAACGGACTGGATACTTCACTTTCTCCAACAGGACGCGTCGGGTAGCTGATGCTTCCGGCAGCTCCTGTGCCAATTACAGTAAAGGTATCGGTAGATGGCACGGAAGTATTGTTCAGTGTAATGTTCCAATTACTCAATGTTCCGGCATCGCCGGCAGCATCGTCAAAAATTTGTAATTTCCAAATACCTTCCAGTTGTGTTCCCAACAAGGTACTTAATGCGCCTTCGGGAACCCTGTCAACTCCGGATAAATTGCCGGTGGTGTATGTGCTGATGTTGGTGCCGGAAGCGACAAAACAAACATTTGTCAGTGAGGCAATGCTGCTTGGCCCGACATCTGTCATGAGTTGAATACAAGTGCCATTTGGTGCCACCAGATACATCTCCACATCCTGCATCCATTCATGGTTCAATGTTACACAAACCTTGATATCATTTACTGTTGCCAGTGTCGGAGTACCGGTAAATGCAGCAGCCGGAACAGTAATCGTTCTTTCCGCATCCATACCTGCACCGGGTGTACAACTGCCTCCTGACCCCATATTGGTACCATAATCCCACCCGCTCGCTGCCGTTGAATTCGTTCCGGTATAGGTTTCCGGAGGTCCTGGAAGTCCCGGCAATCCGCCTGTTGGAGAGGTGACTGTCAGCAAAACACCGTTAGTGCCATCACCGGGAGCAGCACAGGTTGGCGTAAAAGTTGGGGTGGTTACCTTCTCCAGCATGGTTATTTTTACAGGTGCGCCATAGCTATAACAGGTATAATCGGGCGTTAATATACCGGTTGTTGCATCATAATCGACCATAGTAACGGGAGTCAACCAAAACTGCTGAGGCCCATATTTAAACGGATCATTATTAATGATGGTCAAATCCCCATGATGAGCATTGAAGGTGCAATTACTGTAAGTTTGGTCATAGGTTAATTTCAATGTGGACCCATAATACCAGATGCCGTTAAAATCAGCATAATTATCGCTGAACAGTAACTGCCACGTACCGTTTAGAGGTACTCCAACCAGTCCTGCAAACGAATTTTCCGGTGTGTAATTACCGCTTAATGTTGATGGCGGGGAAGTACTGGCAGGACAAGAAGCCGTAATAGCGGAACCGGCTGACTGATTCAGGCACACACTCCATGCACCGTCTCTGGTGCCGCAGTCATTATCTGCCAACACAATGGTTGTTCCATTGGGTGCCCTGAGACGGATGTACATATTATCCATATTTTCCGCAAAGAAATAGAAACATAATTCGATATTATTTGCATTCTGCAGGGTAGCACCTGCGGGAAATCCGGATACGACGAGATTTTTTGTTATGGTACCGTCGAGTGTACCTATATCCTGTTCATCTAGAACATCGCTGGCATATTGATCGATTATTCTGGTTGAGGTTCCGGAACAGTTTCTATCTATCTGCCCAACATAATATCCTTTACCTGAATTGGATGCATCAAAGGGATCCAACGATGCGCCTGTCGGCTGAGTCGAAGAAAACTGCCATCCGATCACCGGATTGCTCAATACATTAGAACCAAAAAGTATCGGATCAGCAGAGACACCCAAGGTGGTCTGTTCTCCGTAACATAGTACCGTATCTCCTTTTTCCGTAACACCCAAATCCGTGTTGCAGCAAACCTGCCTGTTGTAAATCTTAAATTTGTATGTGCATTCATTTCCGGCAAAACCATCTACAGCTACATAATATTTTTGTCCGGCCGTTAAATTGACCGTAACACTACCGTCAAAAGTACCTGTACTCACCGTTGAGTTGGGAACAGTGGCCAGGGAAGAACAGGTGTTACCCTGATAAATAGTAAACTGAATACCCGGAGCGCCCACATCAGCGGATGCAGGAATATTCGGGGTAACCCGATTATCCCCGATGGCAGCGTGGCCTGCACATTCCAGTCCTTTTGAGTCAAAATAGGAAAAGGTATATGAACCTGTGTAAGGAGCAACATAAATATACCAAACCGTATTTTCCGTGGTAGCATCCGGAAAAACAGGATCCTCATCACAGGGGGACGTAGCATCAACATTCATGGATTGATAGCCATTACAGGCTATATTTGATATATCCGTAGCACTGAAACATTTATCATTAGAAGGCGGAGATACATTAGGTCCGATACTGTCAACATCCATCGAAAAATTACCAGTCTGCGTGGAACCTGTCGTCTCATAACCATCCACTAAAACATAATACCTGTTTCCGGGTGTTAAATGTCTCAGATTAATAATTTCATTACCTCCTGAACCATTGTTATCTGCGCAATCAATCGCCCGGGTGTCCAGATTGGAATTCGTGTTGGTAAATTCCATACAACTTGCACAATCATCCCCATCCAAATAAATGGTCCCGAAAATATCAATCGTATCCACGCCTTCAAAAATGTAGACAACGGGATCAAAGTCATTTCCAACCCCTACACTGGTCACATTGACGTCTACATTTCCGGATAATGGAGCGGTAAAATAAAACCACACTCCTTTTCCATAATTATCACAATTCGAATAAGAGAAATCTTCGACCGCATTATAGGCTGCGCTCGTATTGTTGGTTGCAATCGGTGCGGCACCTATCGTTAAAGGCAACGCATTAGTACAATTATCAGAAGATGGCGACGGACAATTGTAGGTATTATTAACCGTCACATTTCCGCAACCTGCCGGAATACCCATATTGTATGGTGCAGCCCAGGAAATGGTAACCGGCGTGTATGCGCCGGAAGTACCAGTAGCCATAGGACCCTGATTTAGGGTGCCGGAAGTAGTTACAGCACTCGCACATCCCGGATTTATAGTTATATTTTGAGAACAGGGCATCCCTGATATTGTGTAAGTAGACGTAATGCTTGGATAAATATTGAAAGTACATGCATTCGTAGAACGCGCACAGTTAGCGGTTGCAGGTTGTGGTGCCGGATATCCGGATGCTATGGTGGTTACTCCGTTATCTGCTAAAATATATCCGACAAATGTGTAGGTAGCCGGAGTACATCCCGGATTGGGTAATCCTTGTCCGGGATTATACACATCA
Source organism: Sphingobacteriales bacterium (assembly GCA_016719635.1). Lineage (NCBI taxonomy): Bacteria > Pseudomonadati > Bacteroidota > Sphingobacteriia > Sphingobacteriales > Sphingobacteriales bacterium. The sequence goes on from JADJYT010000002.1 coordinate 363,133, forward strand.
TACGTGGCAGGGTTATCCAAATTGATGGTACATGGGGACCCAAACGAGCCTGACTTACAGTATGCCCATCTCGTTCCGGGATTAGAGCCATAATACGTAATCCCCATTGTAGCATTTAAGGCACCACCGGCGCAGGTAGAGGATGTATTGCATGTTTGGGCGGAGATATAGGGACGTTTCACCTGGATGTTAAAGTTACATTGAGCACCCGCATTACCATCTATCACAAAATAGTAGGTTTGACCTGCAACAGGCGTAAATGTCAATGAAGTGGTACCATGACTGATTGGCGTTAATGAAGCGCAACTTCCGCTGAAGATACCAAACTGAATTCCCGTACTTCCGTCTTCCCCGCTCGTACAGGAAACACCCGTAACGGTTAAAGTAACCTCACTGTTGTTATTGTTGGCCGGTGCGGTCCATTTATACCACACATCATTTTCCAAAGTCAGCGCATCCACATAGAATGGATCCGGATCCGAACATTCTGCGGTTGCACCAATAGTTGTTCCGGCCTGACCAACACACAGATTTAGGCTGACAGCACTGGCACACTGGTCATTGGAAGGAATTACATCCGGGGTTCCAACAAGGTCCGGTCCAGGTGTAGGATTGGCAGAATTGGTTATGGTTTCCGTTACCTGTACGGTAAATGTTGCCGTCGGCCTGAAGAGTGTTCCGCTCACCCATACATAATAGGTTTGCCCGGGTATAACAAACGTAAATAAACGTTCCGTACCTCCTGTTCCGGCATCATCATTACAGCCCATCACTACATTGCTCTCCCCTAGCTGAGAACAGGATAAATTACAATCATCAACTCCGCCTTCCAATCCGGCCATAGGCCCTATCAGGCTGATTTTTACATCGGAAGAGACACTGGGAACCACATTGACCTGCACCCTTCCGGAAGCAGGTGCAGTAAACTTATAATACACATCCTGATACCCGGAACATCCTGCATCCAAATCAGAAGAGGCACCGGCATTGGTTCCGGCAACAGGGGCGGCATTCATTGTCAAATCTGCCGCATTACAGATTACATCGTTCTGTACCATCGTCCAGTACGGCAGACAAATCCTGCTTAACCAGCAATTCGCACCTGTAACAGTGATGGTTTTACATACCTTATAACTGGTTGAGTTGTTCAACCCATTATAAATTCCCGGCGAAGATGGAGTAAGTACCGCCGAAGCACAATTATCCCACACCTGATAAGTGATGACCGCTGAATTAAGACAAGTGGTGGTGTTCGCACCGTTGGTGGTGACTATTTCATATCCTCTGTTTATTGGAAATTGAACGGTAGTGAACGGAGCGGGCACGGTAAAGTTACCACAGACCGTTGCTGTTTTGACAGTAGCATACCCAAAATTAGAATGGCAGGCGCCATTGGCTGCAGTTTCATCAAATGAATAGTCATCCGGACTGGCAAAGTAATAGGATTTACAGTCTGCATCGTTACAGGTTGTACACTGATTGACACCAGAACAAGAGAATGTTGCAGTTGTTCCTGTACCGGAACCGGGTGCACCGCCGAAAAAATCCAGGTAAAATCCCTCCTGGGTGCCATCGTAATTATCTACCAGCAAATACAAAACCTGACCGGCAGTAACGTTCATGTTATTCGAGAATAAATTGCCGGATGCGCCGTTTGAGTTTCCGTTTGTAGTCCCTCTGATACCTGTCGGGGATTTTGGAGCCGCAAAATTACATCTGTCCGGCAAGCCTAAAGCCGAACCTGTTGGACAAGTTCCTCCGACTCCCATATTCCACAGGGAGAAGTCATAATCCGCTGTTCCGTTGTAAGGACGGATGGTAAACTCTAATGTACCTGCGGTTTGAATAACAATCTTAAACCATCTTGTATTCTTTTCACCGGCCAACATACATCCACAGCCTCCGGTTGGGCATTCCTGTGTTCCGGGACCATCGTCCAATTGTTCTGCAAGCTGGTTATTACAAACCTGAATCGCATTCGAGCAATTATTGTTTAATTGAGCATACAAACGAAACTCAATTATGAAGCAAACTATAAAAAGCAGAAATTGTAAAAATCTCTTCATGCAATAATTTTTACGGTTGTACTAATTTTCTGATATCTTCTAACTGCTTTTGTTTTTTAGCTGTATCGTAATCCGGGTTAGTCCTGTTTAGATTGATTTCAACCTGTAAATCATCCGCTTCCTGCTGCAGATACAGTCTTTTACTTTCAGAAATCCGCGGATGAGTGAAATCCTGAACAGGATGAATATCCTGTTTAACTTCTCTCTGTTTATAATTCACGGAGGCAGTCGGTTTCACCGTCTTTCGTTCGGAATTGGCTACAGTTGCCTGTTCTGGCAGTGTTTCTTTTAAATACCGGACACTATTATCTGTGAATGATTCCGTATTTGCAGTCTTGAGGTTTGGGGATTCGGATATCGCAGAATTATTTTTTAACGCGGACAGCGAATCCATGTTTTTTTTCTGGAGCGTATTTGAACTTCTGAATTCAACGGGTGGTTGGGGAATGTCTATTTTTGACGCCGCCGTTTCTGCCTTACTTTTCAAGACCGCAGTGTTGGCATTTTCTAAAATCACGGGAGCAGTTTCAGCCTTGGCTGTTTTAACCCTGTCCGACTGTGCATATGAAAATACCTGAACAAAAACAATAGATAGTATAAGAAATGCACTTTGTAAAATTCGACTCATCTGTTTTATTTTATGTAATTACCGACTAACCCCTGCAGACACGTAAAAATCAAATAAGATTGCAATGCATGGATACATTGAATATATTTCATATAAGTTGACTTAAATCAACTCCTTAATTGCTAATGTAAAAGTAAACAATTTCTTTTTCAATACCAATATACCCGTTAATTAATTGTTTTTAATTACGATTACAAATCACGTAAGGCAGAAAGTACTGCTTTTATTCATATTTTTGCCAAACGAAATGAGTTGGATAAAATTTAAGCAGTCAGCATTTTATTTAACATTTAATAAAATAAAAATCACATGAGAGAACGGGTCTTAAGCGGCGTAAGAAGTACAGGAAATCTGCATTTAGGCAATTATTTCGGTGCCGTGAAAAACTTTATCCAGATGCAGGAAAACTATGAATCCTATTTTTTCATAGCCAATCTGCATGCGCTGACCACCCACCCTGACCCGGAACTACTAAAAAAGTCCGTAAAGGCCACACTGGTGGAATATGTAGCCTGCGGACTAGATCCTGAAAAAAGCACCATCTATGTTCAAAGTGATGTTCCTGAGATTTCAGAATTATATACCCTGCTGAACATGCTTGCCTACAAGGGTGAATTGGAAAAATGCACCTCCTTTAAGGAAAAAATCAAAAAACACCATGAAAATATCAATGCCGGCTTATTGACATATCCGGTTCTGATGGCTTCCGATATTCTGATACACCGTGCACATAAAGTACCGGTAGGGAAAGACCAGGAACAGCACCTGGAAATGACACGAAATTTTGCCGTTCGTTTCAATCACCTCTACAATACGGATTTTTTTCCGGAGCCTCAGGCGTTTGACATGAGCGGTCAATTGGTGAAAGTTCCCGGACTGGACGGCAGCGGCAAGATGGGAAAAAGTGAGAGCGAGGGAAATGCCATTTTCCTGCGCGAAGAGCCTGAAGCCATTCGAAAAAAAGTGATGCGGGCTAAAACAGATTCAGGTCCGACAGAGCCCAACCAGGAGAAACCGGAAGAAATCAGAAACCTTTTTATGCTGATGGGCCTGGTATCCAAAAATGATACCGTTCAGTTTTTTGAAGATGCTTATAACAACTGTTCCGTCCGCTACGGCGATATGAAAAAACAACTGGCGGAAGACATTATCCTTTTCACCCTTCCTATGAAAGAAAAAATTACGGAACTGGAGAATAATCCTGCTTATATTCAGAGGATTGCTCAGGAGGGAGCGGAGAAAGCAAGAATCAGCGCCCGCAAAACACTGGATGGCGTGCAGGAAGTAATGGGGTTGAAAAGCATCTGGAAATAAACAAGGGGACTGATTTTATTTATATTCAGCCTTCAGCTCCTCCAATTATTTATCCACTTTTTCAAAAAAATCATCTGTGCTTGATTTTTCAATCAAAAAAAAAGTATAGATTAGTTGTCCTTATACAAAAAAATCAAATCGTGGCCAAACAAAAAAAACAACTCAAACATATTGCCGTTGCCGGAAATATCGGTTCCGGAAAAACAACCCTCACAGAGAAATTAGCGAAACATTACGGCTGGGAAGCGCGATTCGAAGATGTAGAAAACAATCCATATCTGAATGACTTCTATCAGGACATGCCACGCTGGTCATTCAACCTCCAGATTTATTTTTTAAACAGCCGTCTGCGCCAACTGGTCGAAATTCAGGAAGGTGATAAGATTGTCATTCAGGACAGAACGATCTATGAGGACGCGCATATCTTTGCTCCCAACCTCCACGAAATGGGACTGATGAGCAACCGTGATTTTGAAAATTATATCAGCTTCTTCAGAACCATCTGCAAACAGGTGCAACCACCGAATTTACTGGTGTACCTGAAAGCATCACTGGGCACACTGGTAGGGCAGATTGAACGCAGAGGCCGTGCCTATGAAGATAATATACGACTGGATTACTTAAAGCAGTTGAACCAATATTACGATAACTGGATTGACAATTACAAAGAAGGCCCGCTGCTCATTATCAATGTCGATGACCTGAATTATGCAGATAAAAAAGAAGATTTCGGGAAAGTAATTGAAAAAATTGACGCTGAATTATTCGGATTATTTTAGAATCATCCCGTTAGCATACAATTAAAGAAGAGGTGGTCAATTGACCACCTCTTCATGTTACGGGCTCTCTCTGTGTCTATTTTCCGGTGACGTAAGCATTTTCAAACCCCGGTGTGCTTTTTACCTGCGGCAATACCGCTTCTGCCGCTGTGTGACTGGCAAACCCGGTTATCCAAACCACATTGATATTTTTTTCATTCTTGTAACTGATGACCTTACCATATTTCATAAACTGGTCGAACATTTCCCACTTAGGAGCACCGAATGCACCTAACTGAATTGCCGTCGGGAACTTTTTCAGCATCTCCTCCCTGGTTTTATTTCCAAAAGTCTCCACAGCATTGTTTTTAGATGGCGCAACGACTGCACTTGTTACAGATGCATTATTCATCGTTGCAGCGGCGGATTTTGGAGCAGCCACAATTTCCACATTCGCTTTCTCCTGAACTGCGATTTGTTTATTCATGTCTTTTACCATTCCATTTCCGCTTCCTTCATTGTCTTGAACAGGCGCGGCCGTAGAGTTATCCCCTAATGCTCCAAAATCAGTGTTGGTAGCCGTTCCGGCTGGTATCGCTGTGGAATTATCCCCTATAGCTGCCAGGTCCTCTTTATTTTTTTGCAGATTGATGGGCAGTGATTCTTCTGTTTTTTTATCAGCAGCGCTCTCTTCCAAATCCACCACTTTCAATGTCTTTAAATCCAATTTTTTAATGATCCCACCGGATGAGTAGGTCAATGTATATTCATTCAGCAATCCCGGATTGGATTCATTCTTCGTAGTGTTACTGTTTTTGCCTAAATTTTTAGGTTTGCTCCATTTTCCGTTAGCATACTCTGCCGTATACAAATCCAGGCCGCCTATGCTGCCCGGAAAGGATGCCACGAAAAATATCTTTTTTGTATCGCCGTTATCGAGTATTGCCGGCTGTCCTGCCTTATAGGTGCCCAGCAAATTCTTATTGAGCGTATATGCCACCCATTTTTTATCTTTCCAAACAGCATGCAGCACCTCAAACATCAGGATTTCTTCTATGGATTTTACCTGTTCCGGCACTTTATAAGTCGGAATATCTTCGCTGTATAATTCAAATGTAATTTCCTGTAAGAAAGAGTATTCATTCATTAGTCTTGCAGCTGCTTTCGAACTGAAGCCGATGAGCATAAATGCAAAAGACAGGACAAGTATTTTTTTCATGATACGTTTTTAAAAATTACACTAACAAAAGTGACATTAAATCGCTCTATTAATACGCAAAGTTTTCCACAATATTGTATTAAAACAAGGTTCAACTTTTATGCCATTTGCAGACATATAAGGAAAGTATGAAATCTAAAACTATAAAAAATGTTATTTCAACTGATGTTGCATGGGAAACGAAAACAGACTTATTTGTCAGTTTCACAGTCTAGATTGGCAAAACCTGCACCCGCACCTGATTTCAGTATAAATTCTACAATATGCTCAATCAATTTCAACTCGCTTTTTAAATTCATTAACAAATCATTTAAAATTACAAGAATCCGTCGATTATCTGTATTTTTACAGCATGGAAAATATCAGAAATTTCTGTATTATCGCACATATTGATCACGGCAAAAGTACATTGGCTGACAGGCTGCTGGAAGTGACCAAAACGGTTTCTGAACGCGACTTACAGGCACAAACGTTAGACGATATGGATCTGGAGCGGGAACGAGGCATTACTATTAAAAGCCATGCCATCCAGATGGACTATACGCACACGGATGGAAAAAAATATGTACTCAATTTGATTGATACTCCCGGACACGTGGACTTTTCCTATGAAGTTTCCCGCTCGCTCGCTGCCTGTGAAGGGGCTTTGCTTTTGGTAGATGCCACTCAAGGCATACAGGCACAAACGATTTCAAATTTATACCTCGCCATCGAGAACGGACTGGAAATCATCCCCGTAATCAATAAAGTGGATATGGAAGGCGCCATGATAGAAGATGTATCCGACCAGATTGTAGACCTGATTGGCTGTAAAGCAGAGGTTATTATTCAGGCAAGCGGAAAAACAGGTATTGGTATCGATGATATCTTTGACGCGGTCATAAAACGTATTCCCGCTCCAATAGGCCATAAAGAAGAACCTTTACAGGCATTGGTGTTCGACTCGGTGTTTAATTCCTTCAGAGGAGTCATCGCCTATGTGAGAATCATGAACGGCAGGCTGAAAAAAGGTGATAAGGTAAAATTCATGGCCACGGGCAAGGAATATTTTGCGGATGAAGTGGGTGTGCTGAAAATGAATCTGGATCCGCGTTCAGAAATCGCAGCGGGTGATGTGGGTTATATCATTACCGGATTAAAAGTTTCCAAAGAAATAAAAGTGGGTGATACGCTTACGCTGGTTCAGAATCCATGCAAAGATATCATTAATGGATTTGAAGACGTGAAGCCGATGGTATTCGCCGGTATCTATCCTATCGACAACGATGATTTTGAAGAATTGAGGGATTCCCTCGAAAAATTGCAGCTCAATGATGCCTCTCTTGGTTGGGAGCCGGAAACGTCCCTGGCTTTGGGGTTTGGTTTTCGCTGCGGCTTCCTGGGGTTGCTGCATCTCGAGATTGTACAGGAACGATTGGAACGGGAGTATGATATGACCATTATCACTACGGTTCCCAACGTTACCTATTACGCGTATAAAAAAGACGGCATCAGGCTGGTGGTAAACAATCCATCTGACTTGCCCGAACCCACCATCCTGGATTATGTGGAAGAGCCGTACATCAAGGCACAGATCATCACCAAGCCTGAATATATAGGCGCTATCATGAAATTATGCATGGACAAACGCGCCATCCTGAAGAATCAGGTGTATCTGGCGGAAACCAAGATTGAACTGCAGTTTGAGATGCCATTGGCTGAAATCGTTTTTGATTTTTACGATCAGTTGAAATCCATATCCAAAGGCTATGCGAGTTTCGACTACCACATGGCGGATTTCGGGAAAGTGACCTGGTGCGTTTGGATATCAAATTGAACGGCGAAAATGTGGATGCCTTTTCCGCTCTGATACATCGCAGCAAAGCCTATTCATTCGGCAGCCGCCTGTGCGAAAAGCTGAAAGAACTGATACCGCGCCAGCAGTTTCTGATTGCCATTCAAGCCGCCATCGGTGCCAAGATCATAGCCAGAGAAACCATCTCCGCCATGCGTAAGGATGTAACCGCCAAATGTTACGGCGGCGATATTTCGCGTAAACGAAAACTTCTGGAAAAGCAGAAAAAAGGAAAGAAACGTATGCGTCAGGTAGGCAATGTGGAAGTCCCGCAGCAGGCATTTATGGCAGTGCTGAAACTGAATGATTAGCAACATGCATACTATAAAGCTCTTATTTATTTCTTCGTAAGTTAAGGCTAATGCAAGACACGAACCAGATGAGAGGAATGTTACAGGTTTTGTAAAAAATGTTGGCGAAGAAAAAACAGATGACTTTAAGTCTGGCCTGTCTCTCCGTACAAATTGAGTCTACAGTAATTCTACGATAATTTTCTCAACGCTGACACCTTCCGCTTCTGCTTTGAAGTTGCGTATGATACGGTGACGCAAAATCGGCAAGGCTACAGCCTGCACATCGTCGATATCCGGTGAGTATTTGCCATGAATGGCAGCATGGCCTTTGGCTGCCATCACCATCGCCTGCGAGGCTCTTGGCCCGGCTCCCCATGCTATGAATTCATTGACTATTTTGGCGGCATTCGGTGTATTAGGCCGGGTGGATGCTGCCAGTTTGACGGCATATTCCACCACATTATCCGCGATTGGCATGCGTCGAATCAGATGCTGGAAGGCGATGATTTCCCTGGAGCCTATCACTTTCTGAACACTTGCCGGATTATCGGTTGTCGTCGTTTTTACCACCTGCAATTCTTCTTCGTATGAAGGATAATCCAGCACGATATTGAACATAAAACGGTCTAACTGCGCTTCCGGCAGCGGATACGTTCCTTCCTGTTCTATCGGGTTTTGAGTGGCGAGCACAAAAAATGGCAAATCCAGTTTATGCTGCGCACCTGCAGCCGTTACCTGACGTTCCTGCATGGCTTCCAGTAAGGCGGATTGTGTTTTCGGAGGAGTACGGTTGATTTCATCCGCTAAAATGATATGGGCAAATATCGGGCCTCTGTTAAAATGAAATTGTCTGTTTTCATTCAGTACTTCCGCGCCGATGATATCCGAAGGCATCAGATCGGGTGTAAACTGGATACGCTTGAAATCTAGTTCCAGTGCATCTGAAACCGTTTTCACCAATAAGGTTTTTGCCAGGCCGGGTACACCCACCAATAAACTATGGCTGTCACAAAATATAGACAACAGCACATACTTCACCACTTCATCCTGCCCGATAATGACCTTGCGGATTTCAGTTCTCAACTGCCCGTAAGTAGATGCCAATTGCTGTATTCCTTCAATATCGTTATTAAACTGACTCATGGGTTATTATTTTTTTAAGACATACTGCAATGCATCACAGGTTGCATAGTCGTCCGTAATCATCAGATACGTTTTCTTCATGTTTTTAGCATACCAGCGCTGTAAGATTTGCTCTTCCTTATCCGACTTGGCAGCATTCTGCATCTTGTCGTAATCCACTTTTATATCGGCTACGTGGGCTTCCGTTTTGGACACCAGCTTCACGATACGGAATGCCGGAGTGCCGTCATCCGCCTGATACATAATAGGTTTCGTCACAGACCCGATGGACAGCGTATCTATCAACAGATATAATGAAGGATCCACCTTATTAACTTCCAGTATGGTTCCGCCTGACTCGTTATTCAATAAAAAGCCGCCCACATTTCTGGATTGTTCATCCTGAGAATACTCTTTTACCGCCTCTGTAAAGGTCAGTTTCCCGTCAATTATATCTGTGCGGACAGAATCCAGTTTTGACTGAGCGTATTCCGCATCTTTCGAAGTGGTCTGCGGCCTGACCAGAATATGCCGAACCTGTATCATATCCCCTCTTCGTTCTATCATCTGAATGATATGATAACCAAAAGGGGTTTGAACAACATCACTGGTTTCACCCGGTTTCAGTTTAAAAGCGGCGGCTTCGAAATCTTTCACATACATTCCCCTTGGCGCCCAGTCCAGTAACCCCCCTTCCTGTGCGGAAGATATATCTTCCGAATATAAACTGGCTAACAATTCAAAATTTTCTCCTTTATTAACCCGTTCCAGAATACCTGCCGCTTTATCTTTTGCCGACTGCTGCTGAAAATCAGATACCTTAGGCTTCATGACCACCTGCTGCAATTCAACGGTAGCATTGAAATAAGGCAGGCTGTCTTTGGCCAGATTGTCATAGAATGTTCTGATTTCAGAAGGCGTTACTTTAATATCCTGTAGGATTTTGTTACGCATACGGGCAGAAAGCATCTGCTCCCTGATATCCTCTCTGTAATCATCTTTGATTTGTTCTACTGTTTTGTGATAATATTCTTCAAATGCCTCCTGTGAACCTGCCACACTGATAAAATAATTTACCTTTCGGTTCAGTTCATCCTCCACTTCTTCATTTGCCAGCGGCAAACTGTCTTTTATAGCCTGAGTGGTCAGCATCTTGTTATAGATCAGCTGTTCCATCAGCCTGCATCTGTTTTCTTTTTCTTCAGCACCGCGCAAACTAAGCAAATCCAGCTGGTTTTCGATATCTGAACGGAGAATAATCTTGTCATCGACGATAGCATCAATTTTATCTAACAAAATAGTATTAGATCCGTAAACTGTAAGAAGGGTTAAAACTGCACTAAAAAATAAAATAAATTTACGCATGAAAAGAATTGAAGTGCAAATGTACGAAAATGATAGTTAGTTTGTCCGAAAATCCGCTCTTTTTACAGCATCTCCGTGAATGTTAAGTTTTTTTAACCTGAAACTTTCCAAAGCTGGTAATTATTTTCTTATCAATGATTCAAAAACCTCTTTATTGATGAGAACCGGATATTTTTTCCGAAGATTTTCCAGCCACTTTTTTTCCAGATATTCCTGATAGGCAGCTACCACGTACCCCCTGCATTCTTCAAAAGTCCGCGGCTTTTCCGGCTGCAGATTATATACCTGAGTGATGGCAAATTCATTGCCTTTCTGAAGGGGTTTGCTGAGTGATTCCGCACTGATATTAATGATTGTCTTACCGGATTCGGCCACTTCTGAATTTATCTTCGGGTTTTCAATACCCAGCGCTTTCATTTTGGTGGCCAGCATATCATCTGTAAGTCCGCGGTCCGACTGCAGAATTTTACTGACGGATTTAGCCTGCTGAGCATTATCAATAGTGACTGTCCTGACGGTTGCCCGTTTTCTTAAGGTAAAATCGGATTTATGTTCCTTAAAATAGGTTATCAGTCCCAGCGAATCTTCGGATGCCTTGTTCCATACATTCTTTTCGGATAAGGAAAAAATCATGATGCCGTTCTTATATTCTTCCATCAATGCCTTGTATTCCTTATTGTTTTCTTTTATGTCATTTTTATAATAATCGAGGATAAGGGTTTGTACCGTTTTGTGTATCAATGCATCATTCTTGTCCATCCCCTGCTTTGGAATAACCATGTAATATATTTCCTGTATTTTTTTACCGAAATCATTTTCTGTATATGTCCTGTCTCCTATTTTCATCAGTATGCCGGGGTTCAGTGTATCGATGTAGGCAAATGGAGACACCTGGGCAAAACGGGAAAGCCGCGTCTTAAAACCCGGATAGCTTTCTCCAAATTCCCTCACGTTGTATTTCTCCCTCAACTTACCGACAAACTTTTCCATTTCATACTGATACTGCGGAAGCGTGAGCAGTTTAGACTTGATTATTGGTGCAGATGCCTCCAGCGTCTGCGGCTTTGCCGTTTCCAAACGCTTTATGATATACCAGGCGGTACCGGTCTTAAACGGGGCAGCAATTTCACCATCTTTCAGTGCATAGGCCGTTTCTTCAAACACTTTGGCATATACGTTGATACCAAACCAATCCAGGGCTCCATTTGTATATTTGGTAGATTCATCTTCCGTATACTGCGCCACCATCTTTTCGAACGATTCTCCGTTTTTTAGTTTGGAATATACATAACGGATGGTATCTTCCTGTGCTTTCTTTTCAAGAACAGAAGTATCCTGTATCGGGAAGAAACGTTTGATGATAGCCACTTTCAGTCTGGGACGAGCAGGGCGGGTTTCATTCAATTTCAATATATGATACCCTACCCGTGTTTTTACTGGTGCGGAAACCTCACCAACTTTCATAGCATATACAGCCTCTTCCACTTCCGGCAGGGAAATCTGATAACTGTTAAACCATCCTATCTTACCGCCTTTTTCCGCAGATTGTTTATCCTGGGAAAACTTTACCGCTTCGTCAAAACTCAGTCCTTTCTTAATCTGGTTGTAAATATCCAGCACCTTCTCATATGCCGCATCCCAGTTGTTTTCAACAGGCTGTATGAATATATGGCTGATATTGACATCTGTTTTGGAGCGTTCGTATTCCTGCCTGATCAGCTTATCCATCATGTCTTTTTCGACATAGGATTCTACCAGTTGCTTTTCATACGTGCTTAATTCCTCTTTAAACCGTTCATTCGTATCCAGACCTTCCGCAACCGCCTCTTTCACCTTCAACCTGAAATTGACATAGAGGTTAAGGTAATCCTCCAATGACTTACGGCTATAATCCGCTTTATTGTTGAAATTATTTTTTTGATAGATGTACTCAAATTCCGAAGTGTTTACTTTCGTATCTGCAACTGTAAATAAGACCTTATCTTCAGCATGAATAACTGACATGCCGAAAAAAAGCGTGATGGAAAGTACATGTAGAAATTTAGGCATAAGGGTATCTGTTTTTACAAAAATATTCAATTTTATGGTTCTTTTATTGGAATGTCACTGAGTTGCCGGATTTATTTAATTATTTTTAACAAGAAATTTGTTTTACAGGGTATAATGAAAACTTTTTACGATAATTGCGCCCGATGAGAAAGAAAAAGAAAGCGGTTTATCCTATTTTGGAAAATATTGAAATCAGCGCCATAGCGGCTGAAGGAAAGGGATTAGCCCGTGTAGACAACTTTGTCGTCTTTGTTGAAAAAGCCATCCCGGGTGATGTGGTAGACGCAAAAATCATCCGGAAGAAAAAGGATTATGCGCTGACAGAGATATATGCGTTAAAAAAGCCATCCGACAAAAGAACAGAACCATTCTGTAGTCATTTCGGAACCTGTGGCGGCTGCAAATGGCAGCATGTGCTATATGCTTCTCAACTGGAATTTAAGGAACAACTCGTAAAGGAAGCATTTCGCAGAATCGGAAAAATGGAACTGGAAAGCAGTAATCCCATTCTGGGTTGTGAGGAAACAACCTATTACAGAAACAAATTAGAATTCACTTTCTCTGATAGAGTTTGGCTGACACGGGAGCAGATTGACAGCGGAGAGTTGTTTGACAGGAATGCATTAGGTTTTCATGCAGCCGGCAGCTTTTCCGCCGTGCTCCACATTACCGAATGCTACCTTCAGGATGAAAAAGTAAACAGCATCCGCAATGCCGTGTACCTGTTTGCAACGGAACATGCCTATTCATTTTACAATTTGAAATTTCATGAAGGATTGCTGCGCAACCTGATTTTCAGGAATACCACCACAGGCGAATGGATGGTAACGGTTTGTTTTGCGGAACCAAACGATGAAAAAATAACGGCGCTGATGGATTTACTGAAAACTAACTATCCTTTCATCACTTCGCTGAACTATATCGTCAACACCAAAAAAAACGACACCATCTACGACCAGGAAGTGATCAATTACTCCGGACGGGATTACATCCTTGAACAGCTCGGTAACATAAGTTATAAAATCAGCCCCAAATCTTTTTTCCAAACGAATAGCAAACAGGCCAAACACCTGTATGATATTGTGAAAAAAATGGGCGGTTTCTCAAAAGATGACCTGGTGTATGATTTATACTGCGGTACCGGCAGTATCGCCCTATACATCGCTGACATCTGCAGAAAGGTGGTGGGTATCGAACAAATCCCCGCAGCCATTGTAGATGCAACATTCAACGCCGTTTTAAATAATATTGACAATTCCGTTTTCCATGCCGGAACCTGTGAGGATATCTTAAAAGAAGACTTTATCGACGAATTCGGCATGCCGGATATCGTAGTGGTCGATCCGCCGCGCGCCGGACTGCACGAAAGGGTAGTGCAGGTATTACTTCAGGCTGCTCCAAAGAAAATAGTGTATGTAAGCTGCAACCCCGCCACACAGGCGCGAGATGTATTATTATTTTCCGAAAAATACAACGTCACGCAATGTCAGCCGGTTGACATGTTCCCGCATACGTTTCACATTGAGAATGTAGTATTGCTGGAGTTGAGATAAAACATTACCCCCCCCCCCCCCCCCCCCCCCCCCGGCGCGGGGGGGGGGGGGGGGGGGGGGGGGTCGGGGGCGGGGGGGGGGGGGGGGGGGGGGGGGGGGGGGGGGGGGGGGGGGGGGGGAAGGGGGGGGGGGGGGAGGGGGGGGGGGGGGGGCCGGGGGGGGGGGGGGGGGCCGCGCTTCATCAACTCCTTCAGTTTTTCCAGCATAAGCCGGTTATTTTCCTGTGTAAAAGCACCTCTGATATCCTGCTTTTCCGAAGCCGTTAAGTGCCAGCTCATGGCCGCCCTTTTGCGTTTCTTTGTCTGATCGTAATTAAAATTGAGCACACTGATGTCCGTCTTGCTGTCATTCTCCAGATATGCCAGGCTAACGTCGGAGTTGTAATCCTGCAGCAGAATGAAATTATTGAGGATGTTTCCTATCGGTGATAACAGTTCACTAATGTATGACTCCTTGTCATTCTCATTAAAATCCCGTTGTTTATTATCTACCCGGATAGATATAAAGATAGCGCCGCCCGTATTTTCATCTATCCAGTCTTTAAAAACACTGTAAAACCTGGTAGATACGGCAAATCCTGAATTTTCGCGAATGCCAGCATCCATTGCCTTGACAGCAGGAATGGTGGGCAGATATACTGCCGGCATAATGTAGGGATAAGTGGCGTTTATCCTCAGTGCGTCAATAAAATTTAAATTCTCTGCACCTTTTTGATTAAAGAAACGCATGTACTCCACGGCGTCGGTAGATAAGTTGTCCTGATATTCATTGGTTTCCTGAATATGTGGCTTAATCAGAAAAGATATAGGTTGTGGTGAAAAAAACAGAAAGCGCTGGTCATTGATAATGGTGGCACCTACAATCATCATCGGAATCTTCGATTGCTGTTCTGCACGTTTATAATCCGACATCAGTTTATCCATCATGTAATGCGTATTTTCATTCAACTGTTTATCAAACATGTACGCCCTGTCTTTTTTATATTCCAGTCCCCTATACTCATACTGCTGCCACGGGTAAAGGATATCGTTGGTGGCAATGGAAGTGGTGACGCCATTCAGCAAATCGCGGCCGATGTCATCGAGATAGGTTTTATGCAGATAATCTACCGCCTCATGTTTCTTCTGCCGCAGATACAATTCCCTGAAATACGCGGAACCGATTATGCCTCCGGAGGCACCGGTCATCAGGATGGTATGGTCAAAAAGCTTCTTGTCGAGTTCCTTTTCCAATTCCTGCAATACGTGAAATGTCCAGTAAGTAGCTTTCAGTCCGCCGCCAGAGGTGTTGATGAAAATTATTTTGGGTTTTTCTTCTCCGTATTTAGCGTAAATTTTCTTTTTCCAGTTTGCCAGGATTGTTTTGGTATAGGCAATATCATTATCGACCATTTGCCGGGTGACGGCATTGTTCACTTCTTCATTGTTATACACTAATTTTTCCGTAGTGTAATCCAAGCCGTACATCTTGTGTTTATAGACTACCAGATCATATTTGGTCAAAACATTCAGGATAATAATGCAAACAATAATGGCGGCAGTGCGCCATCCTCGAAACATAAAGGTGACAAATGACAACAACACGACAACAACAGAAAACACCAGAAAAATGGAAGCGCCGGCAGGTATTCTGAAATAGGGATACTCTATCAGCCTGCCGAATGCAACCAACGCGAGGATTGCCAGCATCTGAAACACAAACGCATTCCGATGGTGCAGCAGCAATATCCTGTCGACTAATTTATTATGGTAGAAATCCACTTTTCGGACAAGATGAACAGAAAAGGGAAACCGCAAGAATGTTTCCACCCGCCACTGCGTCGTTTCATTCTGATGTATTTTCAGTTTATCCAGTGATATTTTCTGAAACAGCAAACTAGCCTTCGCCTTGTCGGATAATTTCGCAATAAATGTTTCAATATCCTGATTAAAGAATATAAATGAAATACTGAACGATATGATCATCAACAAATTTCCCAATAACAATGCCAGTACATTTTGAACAATCACAGCTGTTGTAATCAACCCTTCCGTGTGCTGAAACTTTGCCAACTGTACAATATAGAGCACGGTAAAGGACAGTGGTATCAGGCTGTTATTGAAACAAAACTGTACAAACGGATTCACCAGAGAGGCTAAGAACTGAAAGCGGTAACTGTTGATGATATAAAACGACAGATTCCACGCCATGATAAATCCGCCCATCGCAAATCCGATAATCAAAAAACTGATAAAGTTGACTTCGCCCAGATATTCGGGATCTAAGAATAAAGAGGGAATGCCGTAACTGGTGCCGAAAAACTGAGAAACGGCGCTGAAAAGGACAATCCAGAAAATTAAAAACCCGGGATGTTTTTTAATCTGCAGCAGCAGCAGCTGAATGGGAAAGCTATAAAAGGTGTAACGTAAATATTTTAAGATCTTATCTGTCATATACGATGCTCTCATTTATAGAACAGGAAGGTAAAGAATATGTTGGATAAAAATGGGTTGTCGAACATTATTGAATCTCATAGGCTCCTACATCCGGCGGATTACCGCGGCTAAAACCTTCCAAATCCGTCAGCACCGAAGCGGGCATGCCGAAATTGCTTCCGGGTGACGTGTCTTTTAATTTGTAATTATTCCTTAAGAAATTTACAAATTTCGGGTCTTCCTTTTTACATACCACAAATACCGGCGGATTGAGCGTTTCTTTTGTCTTTAATATACTATGACTGAAGGTCAGGTCAATCCGTTTTGGATTTTGAACGGATCCCTCCGCAACAATCTCTTCATCCAGTGTTCCGTATAAGATACAATTTACAAATGCAGCCCTGGATGAATCCGCATGGATGGAAGGTTGTGCAATATCGTAGGTGAAAAAATTATTCATGTAGAATGCCGGATCCTGTGTATGGGAAACGTAAGCATTACCACGGGTATAGAACGTACAATGCGTAAACTCATAATCCCCGCCGAAATACAAACCTACCACATTCTTTCCGCAATTATATACCAACGTATTTTCTGCACGTACCTTTCCCATGAATCCAAAGATTCCGAAAAAAGCGTGGTTGTACAATATGGAATTCTTTACCGTCACCACCGGTGCAGAGCTCAGGTCCAGACTTTGGAGCTGTGCAATATTATCCGCTGCATTTTCAGAGGTTTTTATATTACCGACATTGAGTCCATATGCCGAATTGCGCATTTTCAGGTAGTTGAAATTTCCCGTGCTGTTGCGCAAAAAGAAAACCCCCGCATACTGTCCGGGAAAATCATCATAAGGCCTGTCGGCTACATCTTTGTCCAAACGCACCCCACGGAAAGTAACCATATTGGAAGTGTCAGTCCCATTGACATTTAACGCGCCTTCCACCAGCAGCGCAGCTCCGCCTCCGAAAAACACATTACACCCATTATTGATGGTCAGCGAAGCACCTGGTTTGATTTGCAGGTAATTCAAGATAACATACGGCAAATCATTATCCCACACGACATTCGTTTCGATGGAATCTCCGTTGAAAAAATGCGCATTCTGTCCGTATGCCTGCAATATCACCTGCTGCTGCTTATCCTCCACGGTAAACTGAACGGAGTCGAGTAAAATAAAAGGTAAACTGGCTGCATTAGGATCAATGGTCACTTCCACAAAAACATAAATGCTGTCTTTTGCCGGGATTTCCACATCGGTAAAAGAAGCGCCTGTATCGCCGTCCACATTGATTCTGTAAGATGTGGCGGTACCGCCACCGATTCGGATATTGGAAATCGTTACCGGATGTTTCTGGTTGTTTTTAACCGTAAAGAAACGGGTGGTGGAACCCAGGGTCGTGAATAAGGTATCAAACGTAAGGGTGTCCGTGGAAAACGACAGAACACCTGTCGTATTCAGATTGTCTTTTTTACAGGAGGAAAAGAAAGGGACAGAAGAACAAACCATTAGCAAAAGCAGGACGGGCAACCAGAGTTTTTTCATGCGTTTATTCTTATTTATTTTAAAGGTGTTTGTGAAATATCCATATCATCCTTCTCCAGCGTTGTTGTAGTGCTATTTGGATATTTCATCGGATAAAAATACATCTTTTTGTCGTATTATTTGAATCCGCAGGCTATGGTGGCAACACTTACCCTGCATCCCGAACAGTCTATCAATGTTTGCGCACAAGCTTCCAGCGTTGCGCCTGTGGTGAGTACATCATCTATCAGCAGCACATGCTTTCCTTTCAGCCTGTCCGGTTTCCGGACAGCAAACACCGCTCCTACATTTTCCCAGCGTTCGGTTCTGGATTTGCGGGTTTGCGATTCGGTATTCGTTTTCCTGAACAGGTTATTAGCAGACATCTCCAGTTGCAGCACCTCATTCATACCTTCCGCAAAAAGCGCGCTTTGGTTATACCCGCGGATATGCTGTTTCTGCGGATGCAGCGGCACCGGCACTATAGTGGTAACGTCGTGCAGGTATGGATTATTTTGCAGACGCTCGCCAAATATCCTGCCGATAAAGGAAGCCAGTTCCTTTTGTTCGTAATATTTGATGTTGTGCAGTATCTGCTGCACCATTTCCCCTTTGTGAAAAAACAATAATGACGTGGCGAATTCCAGCGGTATCCTTCCGTAAAAGATCTTCTCCACCGGATTATCCTTCATGGATTCAAACTTCGTAAACGGCAATTCCAGACGGCAGTGCAGACAAAGATGCCGTTCCCCTTTTTACCAGCGGCAACTCACAGCCGCCGCAGATACGCGGATAAAACAAGCGGTAAAAATCCAGCGGGTATTCAGCTATTTTGGAAAACATGAAGTTAAGATAGATAATATTTGTGATATAGTATATTTAAGCTGACAGCTGTAATATATCCAAAACCTTAATCATTCCGATTTCAAAAGCCATTTATCAAAATAACTTCTTATAAAACTCCGCCACCGTTTTTATCAGCTGGACTTCCGCTGCATCGCTGTTCACTTTCTGGTTGTATTTGGAAATGAAGATTTTCTCATAGCCCAGTTTAGAAGCTTCAGCCACTCGCTGTTCCACCTTATTCACGGCACGTATCTCGCCGCTCAGTCCCACTTCACCGGAGAAGGAAAATTTATTACTGACCGCCACATCTTCATACGAAGACAACAGGGCTGCCACCACCGCCAAATCCACCGCGGGGTCTTCCACCCGCAATCCGCCGGCAATATTCAGGAATACATCTTTCGCGCCAAACCGAAACCCGCAGCGTTTGTCCAGCACCGCCAGTATCATGTTCAGCCGGCGTAAATCGTATCCGGTGGCGCTGCGCTGCGGGGTACCGTACACCGCGGGACTAACCAGCGCCTGCACTTCCACCAGCAAGGCTCGCATACCTTCCATCGTTACGGCAATCGCCACGCCGCTCACCTGTTCGTCGCGTTGTGTAATCAGCAGCTCCGAAGGATTCGTCACGGCACGCATGCCGTCGCTGCGCATTTCATAGATGCCCAATTCCGCAGTAGAACCAAAACGGTTTTTTTGCGTACGCAGAATGCGGTAATTGTAATTCCTGTCACCTTCAAACTGCAGTACGCAGTCCACCATGTGTTCCAGCAGTTTTGGACCGGCTATCGTGCCTTCCTTTGTAATATGCCCGACAATAAATACCGGAAGATTATGTCGTTTCGCATACTGCTGAACCACATGCGTCGCTTCGCGAATCTGTGAAACGCTTCCGGCGGCGGATTCTATGATGGAAGTCTCCAGCGTCTGTATGGAATCTATGACCAGCAGGTGCGGCTGCACCTGTTCTATCTGCTGAACAATCGACTCAACGGATGTTTCCGTATAAACAAATACATCCTTATTGATATGTTTGATTCTGTCGGCACGCATCTTCAGCTGCTGTTCACTTTCTTCGCCCGAAACGTATAATGTTTTCAATCCTTTGGTCTGCAATACTACCTGCAGCAGCAGGGTAGATTTTCCGATTCCTGGTTCACCGCCGATTAAAATCAATGACCCCGGCACAATGCCGCCGCCCAGCACACGGTTCAGTTCTGGATCGGAAGTGATGATACGCTGCCTATTTTCCGAAGAAATCTCTTCCAGCAACTGCGGCTTTGTTCTGGGTGCATTCACCACTGCAGCGCTTTTGGATTTCGGCTCTACCAATTCCTCCACAAAGCTATTCCAGGCTCCGCAGTTTCCGCATTTACCCATCCATTTGGGTGAGTTGGTACCGCAATTCTGACAGATATAAATCGTTTTGGCTTTCATCCGTATGCTTATTGTTTTAATGGCAGCTGTTGGCAGATCCACCTATCTTTTTGAATCAAAAACCGTCAGGTATCCGATTTTTCGACATTTGTGTAAAGATAGAATGGAAATTGGGAATTATAAAATGGATATTTGTAATAATAACCTTATATGCGGAAATACATTTTTTCTTTTTTAAGCATCGTACTGCTCACCCATTGTGTTACACAAAAAGAATACAACCGCGTATTAGACCAATACCTGAACGGGGAAATCAGGAACAAGGCGCTGCATGACCGTTACGACTCCCTGAACAATGCACTGACCACTCAAAATGCGGATTTAGCCGCTAAGATAAGCCGCCTGCAAGCAGACTCTTCCGAATTATCCTCCTTGATAGAATCGATGAAAGTTGAAATGGATGAGCAGAATACCCGTTATGCAAAAGCACAGGAAGAATACCTGAAAAAACTGAAAGACGCCGGAGATAAAAACCAGAAGACCAACGCCGACTTACTGCAGATGCAGGTGGATCTGGAAAAACAGCGACTGGCGCTGGTACAAAAAGAATCGGACTTAAAGAAAGCCAATGCGGACTTATTGGCACGCGAAGCAAAGATTGCCGAGCTGAACAAACTGCTGACTGAACAAAAAACAAAAACCGACGCATTGCGCGATGCCATCAAAAAAGCATTAACGGATTTTTCTGCCGGCGAGCTGAGTGTGTACACCAAAGACGGCAAAGTCTATGTTTCCATGTCGGACAAATTATTATTTAAATCCGGTTCCACCACCGTGGAAAGCAAGGGGGTGGATGCCCTGGGAAAATTATCGGACGTCATCAAAAAGAATCCCGATATTCAGGTCAATATTGAAGGTCATACGGATAACGTGCCGTATATTTCCTCCGGTGGGCTTATCAAAGACAACTGGGATTTAAGTCTGATGCGCTCCAGCAGCGTACTGCACATTCTGACCGAAAAATATAAAGTCAGTCCTGCACAAATCATCGGTTCCGGCAGAGGCGAAAACCATCCGGTAGCAGCCAACAGCACTCCGGAAGGCAAAGCAAAAAACCGCCGTACTGAAATCGTCCTGACACCAAAAATTGACCGCCTGCTGAATCTGCTCGGAGAGTAGTGTGCGACATCTGGCAAAATTCAAAACCATCCGGCAGTTCACTACTGAAACACCTTCCCCATTTCCATAATGGCTGGTGCCCGATTCCTGAATAAATTAATATTTCGGTGACGTTTAATGCGTTATTTTTGCAGGGTATATGGGTAAAATAAACGAATCGAACGACAAGAAAGAAATGGGGTTTTTTGACCACATCGAAGCCCTTCGCTGGAATATCATGCGCTCTGCTGTGGTGATTGTCTTGTTTTCCATTATTGCGTTTACCCAAAAGAAATTCATCTTTGACGATTTGCTGTTTGGTCCAACACAAGCCAATTTTCCCACCAACCGCCTGTTTTGCTGGCTGGAAGCCAACTATTCTTTTTTTACCGGTTTATGTATTCAGGATGCTCATTTTACCTTTATCAATACGGACATTGCCGGACAGTTCATGCTGCATCTGCAAATGGCGATGTATGTAGGGGCCATTGCCGCCTTTCCCTATGTTTTCTGGGAAATCTGGCGATTTGTAAGACCGGCGCTGCATGAGCGGGAAATCCGCAACACAAGGGGTATAGTATTCGTCACATCCTTTTTGTTTACGATTGGATGTTTGTTCGGTTACTTCGTCATTGCTCCGTTCTCCATTAATTTTTTAATCCAGTATCAGGCTACTACTATAGTTCAGAATATGATTGATATAAACAGTTATATCGGGATACTGATTACATTGACCATACCTACCGGTATATTATTTGAATTGCCAATGCTGGTATTTCTATTAACCAAACTAGGCATACTTACACCGGATTTCATGCGAAAAGGCAGGAAAATATCCTATGTGGCTATTCTAACCATTGTTGCCGTGATCACCCCACAGGGTGATATCACAAGTCTGCTGCTCATCTCCACCCCTGTTTTTGTATTATATGAATTAAGTATCGGAATTTCCACCCGTGTGTACAAACAGATTGTACGCGATGAAATGGATGGATAAAGCTGATTTCAAAAAAATCAGGATTGTTGCCGTGTTAAAATCTGCTTCAATACACCGCTGATAATCAGAAATTGCGCCATGATGTAAGTAGACATGATGACCGCCCTTGCAGATGCAAAGGGTTTATAGAACAAATTAATGGCAATGCAGGAATCAGAAAAAACAAAAAAGAGTGCGCCGATGAATACCCATGTAAATGAAACAGGGGTTACCATATTTTTCCGGTTAAATGCCGCAATCAGCATCGAAATAATCACAATCGTGTAGACAGTTACGGGAAGTTTCATCGGACTGAGAGTTGGATACAATAATATTAAGAGCGAAATACCCAACAATAGAAACGGAATTATCAGGTAAGGTCTTTCTATAATGACGGTCACTTTGGGTTTACCTTTAATTTCCCTGAAGAAATATACGATGTAGTTAATATGTGCTATTAAGAAGGAGACCAGGCCGCAGACAAATAATACCTTGGCGTTTGCGGGTTCATATTCGCTTCTGGGGAACATCAGGAATATGTCTCCCCACCAGGAAAAGAACAAGGCAATATAGATAAACCGGTATTCTTTTATTCTTTTAGTTTCCGTAAAAAAATAAATCGCCAGTAATGGCATCATCAGCGCTTTGGAAACATACATCAGCGTTCTGAATTCCTGATGCTCGGCAAAGATGGTCAGTGCGCCATTGATAAAATAGAGAATTAAGTAAATCATATCATTAAAAATACAAAAAAACAGGCATTTGCAACTCACTACTAATGACTAAATTGTATTTTTACAACATGAACGTACTTATCATAGGCGGCGGCAACATGGGCAGAAGTTTTGCCGAAAGTTTTCTGAACGCCAAAATACTCACACACAGACAACTGACGGTAATAGAAAAAGACCATGCGCAGACGTTGGAACTCAACCGGATGAAATTAGGGCAGGTATATAATGATTTCGGTGATTTCATTATCGAAAAGGATTTAATCATACTGGCAGTAAAACCGCAGGATGCCTATTCAGTTTATCCGAAATTGAAACCGTATATCCGGGAAAATCACATCGTGCTGACCATTATGGCTGGTGTACGGCTGCAGGAAGTAGAACAGCAATTAGGCACGAACAAAGTAATACGTTCGATGCCAAACTTACCGTGTCAGATCGGTTTGGGTGTTACGGGTTTTATGGTATCCGAAACCATTCCTCAGAGTGATATAGATTTTGTCCGGAAATTATTAGAAACAACCGGCATTTCCATTCAGCTGTATGATGAAGATAAACTGAATGCCGTAACGGCAGTTTCAGGTTCCGGCCCTGCTTACATATTCTACTTTATGGATGCCATGATACAACAAACCATGGAATACGGTTTCTCCTTAACGGAGGCATCCAAGATAGTGGAACAGACCTTCTTGGGCGCTGTGGAATTATACAAAGTCAATGATTTATCCTGCAAGGAATGGATAGATAAGGTTTCCTCCAAAGGCGGCACCACGGAAGCGGCCTTAAAACATTACAATACAACCGAAGTCAGCAGAAATATACAGAAAGGGATGGATGAAGCATTGCTACGTTCCAGAGAATTGAGCAAGAACTGAGTTATTCAATAACATTTTAATTTAACCTCTTTCTAAACTTTACATTCTCCTTTACCATGCTTCACATAAGTTATACACAGAACCATTTCAGTGCCTGTTAACTATTAACGGTTCATTAGGAGAAAGAAAAATTAAAGTATATATTTGTTAAAACACACCGGCATTATGGAAAGATTTCACGGTCTAATCGGCATAGTAGTTATATTGGGTATTGCCTTCTTATTTTCAAACAACAAAAAAAGAATCAACTACAGATTAGTTGTGAGCGGATTGCTTCTGCAAACCATCATAGCCGTTGCTATTCTGAAAGTAACGCCTGTCAAGAATTTCTTTCAGTGGCTCGGAAATATCATGACCCATATTGAAGCCTTTGCACATGAGGGTGCAGGTTTTGTTTATGGCGGATTAATGACGGACAATCATGCCGGTGGGGCCATAGCTTATAACCAACCGGGAGTATTCGTGTTTGGATTCAGCGTACTGGCGACCATCATTCTGGTATGTGTATTGGTGGCCATATTCTATCATTTTGGTATCATGCAACGCATCGTATCCTTTATAGCTAAGGCGATGAACTTCGTCATGCGTGTCTCCGGTGCGGAAGCGCTCAGCAATGTCGCCAGCGCTTTTGTCGGACAGGTGGAAGCGCAGGTAATGATCCGACCCTATTTATCTACCATGACAAAGAGTGAATTACTGGCGAGTATGTCAGGCAGCCTGGCCTGCATTGCAGGTGGTATTTTGGTTATTTATGTAAGTTTTGGTGCCAAGGCGGAATATTTGCTGGCTGCCAGTATCATGGCGGCTCCGGGTGCACTCGTGATATCTAAAATTGTGTTCCCGGAAACGGAAGAAAGCCAAACCATGGGTAACGTAAAGCTGGAAGTCAAAACCCCTTACAAGAATATGATTGATGCCATCAGCCATGGTGCCAGCGACGGTATGAAAATCTCTGTAAATGTTATTGCTATGCTGATCGGATTTATAGCCCTGATTGCTATGGTCAATTACCTGTTAGGAAAAATAGGTGCTGTCACCCATTTGCCGTTTGTGCTGTCTTTAGACTGGATCTTTGGTAAATTATTTTACCCGATTGCCTGGTGTATGGGTGTACCAAATCAGGATGTGAATACGGTGGCAACCCTGATGGGTCAAAAACTTTCCATCAATGAGTTTGTGGCATTTTTCAACATGACTAAGAACGGATTAGCTCCTGTCACTGATAAAGGCCTGCTGATTGCCAGCATAGCCATCTGCGGATTTGCCAATTTCAGTTCAGTAGGCATGCAAATCGGCGGCATAGGTGAGCTGGCTCCGGAACGCAGAGGCGATTTAGCGAAACTGGGTATGAAAGCGCTCCTGTGCGGTACACTTGCTTCCTATCTGTCCGCTACTATTGCAGGTATCTTGATGTAGGCACCAAGGTATCCACTACCCTCCATTTATCACCTTCACATAGCAGCAAATAGGTAGTGTCATGCGGCAATCTCTTAATGGTAAGATTATAAGCTGTATTCCACTCATCAAAATCAACGGAAAAACTTTCTGTTGAATAATCCATTGCGCCGTGCCCTTTATAATAATACCATTTTCCATTCTTAATACATTTAACATAATAGACAGAGTCGTTAAATTTTTCGACACTGGTTTCATTTTTGTTACTGAAGACATTTACCATTGCTATAATATCCAATGACTTCATATAATCTTCTTTGTGCATCACACTCAACCCTTCAGGCAATCCATTTCTTAACATATATGCACCACCAAAATTATCAGGGAGGTTAAGAATATATGATTTCTGGTTAGCGCGCAACGGATAATTCTTGATAAGATTTACAGCAATCTCTCCTGACTGATGCCACAGATTTACAGCACCATTCAGCAACCATAAGGAAACAAGAATTTGAGCAATAACAAAACCAATAAACAAAGGCCTGTCTAATAGTTTATACATAACCAATACTAAAAATGGGTAGAAAAAAACGGATGCCACGTATCCATACCGGTCGCTTTGGATTTCAAAAGTGAAGCTTTGATCCAGGTTCAACACCGGCACCAGCATCATTACATACATCAGGAAAAACAAGATGATGGATATACCAAATTCAGATCTATAATATTTTTTCCTGTAGGCAAACCAGGCCAAAATGAGCACCGTCAGCGGAACCATTACCTTGACAGTATTGATGATCACCGGTAAATGATACCAATTTTTAAATACAGCAGGAAGGTGTCTGTAAAAAAACAAAAACTTCCAGGTGTAATTCAAAAGACATTCATACATGGACATGGGATTGAATACCGCATGCGTACTAGCACCGTAATGCGCTATCCATATACCATATGTCAGTTTTGTCATTACAAAATAGCCTGCAATAAACAGGATATTTATCAACAAGAATTTATATGAGAATTCTTTCAGATTAACACATATATCGTTCTTAACTGTAAAAGACCAGGCAAATAATCCAAACAGAACCGGAAACAGGAATGCCTGTTCAAAACAGGAAAGACTGCAGGCAAAGAACAAATGATACCATACTATATGAATGGACTTTTTTGTTTCAAGGTAGTTTATCAAGGCAATTATTCCTGCTAAAAGAAAAGTAACGATTAACAGATAATGCAGGGTCCCGCCCCAGGCAACCACTTCTGTCTGAAAAGGTGAAATGAGAAATAAAAATGCCGCCAGAAAAGACAACTTACGATTAGCAACGGACAGCAGCTTTCCGAGAATGATAAAAATCAACCAGGCATTCAAACTATGCAAGGCAGAAAATACAATATGCCATCCCATCCAGTTTAAGCCGAATAATTTATAGTTCATATAATATATCAGGGAGGGCACGTGCCACAGGAATATCATGTTATAGGAGGTAAAAAATCCTTTCCAACCTGACTGTTGAATCTGATTCAGATAAAAAAGGGTATCATTCACAAATTTAGCCTGCTGTGAAGGATAGTAACAAACAAATACTATCAAAAAGAAAAGCAGCCATAAAAGCAGTCTGTTTTTTATAGGTGACCATAAACACAAACATACTTAATTTTATACTAATTTGTACCTTTACTGCAGTGCATGTCAGAACAACCATCTTTGGAAGCAATCATTAAAAACCTACCGAAAAATCCGGGTGTTTACCGCTATTATGACAAGGAAGGGAAATTGCTCTATATCGGCAAGGCAAAAAATCTGAAAAACAGGGTAAGTTCATATTTTGTCCACAAAGATCATTCCTATCGTATCCAGCTCATGGTTCGAAAAATCCACACGGTTGAATATTCTATCGTCCCGACTGAAAAGGATGCCTTATTACTGGAAAATGCTTTGATAAAAGAATTTCAACCCAGATACAACATCCTGTTAAAAGACGACAAGTCATTTCCATACATTAAAATCGTCAATGAGCCGTTTCCACGCATTTTTTTCACGCGAAAATATGAAAACGACGGCGCCGAATATTTCGGACCCTATACGTCCATCCATCATGTCCGTTCCATCTTAGAGCTGATAAAAAAACTATATCCGATACGCAGCTGTTCGCTGCCGCTGAGTGAAAAAAACATTACAGCGCAGAAATTCAAGGTTTGTCTGGAATACCACATTGGTAATTGCCTGGCCCCTTGTGTGGGATTTCAAAGTAAAGAAATGTACGACAACAACATAGAACAGATAAGAAAGATAGTAAAAGGGCGGCTACAGGAATTACGCGCCGTTTTAAAGAATCAGATGCAGGAATATGCGGAAAATCTGGAATTTGAAAAGGCAGAAATCATAAAGATAAAACTACAGTCCCTCAAGGAATATATATGCGATGCCACTGTCGTTAATCCGGGATTGGGAAACTTCCACATATTTGGTTATGCAGAAGATGAGAAGAAAGCGTTCATTAATTATCTCTTTGTGTTTGAGGGTACAGTGATAAAAACAAAAGCGATTTCCCTTCAGAGAAACCTGGAGGAAACCAAAGAGGAGTTGCTGCAGTTTGCCATTATTGACACCATAGGGCAACCGCCAGAAAAGGCAGAGGTGCTGGTTCCTTTTAATACAGAAATAATAAACGATTCTATTCACCTGTCCGTTCCGAAAATAGGAGATAAAAAACATCTGGTTGAACTGGCACAGCGCAATGCACTCTTCCAAAAACAGAAAGGAAAAGAGAAACAAAAGGCTGATCCTGTAAGTCGTATCCTTTCATTAATGAAACAGGAATTGAAATTGAAGGAATTGCCTAAACATATTGAATGTTTCGACAACTCCAACTTTCAGGGCACCGATGCAGTCGCGGCCTGTGTAGTATTTAAGAATGCCAAACCCAGCAAAAAAGATTACCGCCGTTTCAATGTAAAGACAGTTATCGGCGCCAATGATTTTGATACCATGAAAGAGATCGTTTTCCGTCGATATCACAGAATGATACTGGAACAGGAACCGCTTCCGAATTTGATTGTGATTGACGGAGGAAAAGGACAGTTAAATGCTGCTATGGAAAGTATCCTGAATTTAAAACTGGAAGACAAGGTACAGGTCATATCCATTGCCAAACGCCTGGAGGAAATATATTATCCCAATGACCCGTTTCCATTGCACATCAATAAAAAATCTGGAACGCTAAAAGTCATTCAGCATATCCGTAATGAAGCCCACAGATTTGGTATCACTTTTCACAGAAACAAAAGGGATAAGAATACGTTAAAAACAGAACTGCATTCAATTAAAGGTATTGGAAAAAAATAGCAGATAGGCTATTACAGGAATTAGGTTCGGTCAAGTCAATCCAACACACCTCCTTGAATGAATTAGAAAAATCATAGGAAAGGCAAAAGCAAATCTGGTATACGGTTTCTATAAAACAAAAAACGGATAGCTGATGCCATCCGTTTTTTTATAATCGATTGAATATTAATATTCCCATAGGTCGTGTTCGAAGTTAAACAACTCTTGTTTTTTAGCCTCAGATTCATACAAGATATCGATACCAGATTTGTAATCCTTGATACGAAAATCCTGTACATTGTCAACCTTATAGATATAGCTGCCGAATATACGTTCAGCAAAAACCTGATCCCAGTTCAAACGAACACCATTCGGGAACGGGTTATAAGCTTCTGAGTTTACAAGTGTTTGGCGTAAACTAGGAAAATATATCCAAAACACAGGCACTTCTCCACGGAAATCACCGGTAGTAGGATCGTAGTTATCATATAATGGACAAATACCCATGATACGAACCTGCATTCTGGAAGTTTGTTTGTTGAAGAACCAAACTTCCTTTACACGCAGTTTATTTACATTATTCCAGTTAACCTCTTTTGTGACCACCTGTAAGGTTTGAATACCGGTACCCGGGTCAGTTACATAGATAGAGTCAACTCCACCACCTGCAACATTTAATGCTTCTTTCGGATCTATCGGAGCTGTGAAATCATCATCCATACCGCTGTATACCTGACATTTTCCACCCTGAATAGCATCTAACATTAACTGAATGAACGGAGATTTAGGCCATTTGAAATGCAAATTAATTTTCTCTCTGAGATCAATCACCCTCCAAATATTTTTCCACCAGAAAACATCCGCCTCACGGATAGGTTCATAACCCATAGCCAATCGCTTACCTGTAATTTCCTGAACCCAGGGTAATTTCTGTACTTCTGTCTTTTCAACCAAAGAAGACGTGGCGGCAGCCGGAGGCAGAGCATTCGGGTCTGTAGTGGTAGAAGCTGCCGGTGCAGTTGTCTCGGCAGCCGGCGTCTCCGTTGAAGCCGGCGTTACAACTGAAGCAGAATCCGTAGGAGCAGAACCCTGAGCATTACCATTCGTAACTGCCAAGAGTAGCAGCGAGCCGAAAAGTAAACTATTTTTTAATTGCATTTTCATATCTATAGACTATTAATCAATTTTAAAGGCGATTCCCGGAATTTTACGGGATAATCCATCCGGTCCTTTCACTTTAATTTCTTCAATGTAGAAAATATCCCCCGGTTTAGCTTTAGAAACAAATGCCTGCATGGCAGCACTGAAATAAGGTCCGTTTGCAGATGCAATACCTGGATCCTGTAATTTCGGCTGATAGAACATATTAAAGCTCAGCACCTCAAACTTAGCATCAAAGTCGAAGTTTTCCAAATCCGCAATAACCCCTTTTTGAGCTTTCCATACTGCCGCATTAATTCGGCCGCCCGGCATACCGGAAACTTTAGCAATCGGATTCGGAATTAATTTTATGCGGAATGGAAATGCACCATAGCTTTTGCCATTCGCACTAACATTGACATTTGTTTTACCTTGTGTTGTAACACGCACCGTATAATTTCCTCCGCTTCCTGAGATGTTTCCATTATCCATCGTTACGTTTAACTTACTGGCAGAAACACCTGCAGCAGAAATTTGCACCGGATTGTCAACACCGATATAGAATACATTCATTTTTGTCGGAGATACGGTTGCAAACGGAGCTGCAACAGTATATTTAAACGGAGGTAACGGATAACTGGTTACCGCATTTGTTTTAGGATTCTTCAGAGAGATGTTTCCTTTTAACTCATATTCACCCACACCAGGGGAAGATTTGTAATGGGCAATGCCTTTATCATCCGGACGAAGCCCCTGACCATTCACACTAACGGAGACGTTATCATTTTTAGAACTTGTAGCCGCTAAAAATACATTAGCTTCAAATGTCTCCCCTTGAAGGATATAAGCAGAAGGAGAGGTAATCTGTGCAGAGAATGCGTTAAATACGATTTCATCCGGTTTTAACTCTTCTGAACTTCCAATCTTGGAAAAGAAGTAACCTACCAGCAATCCTTCTGTTGATTTAACGTCTGATAATACTTTCGTTAACATCGTTAATGATGCAATCGGAGGCATTTGATAGAAGTTATCTCTGGCCCAGTCAGCTCCTGGTTTTTGTGGTTTGGTCGATAAAGGTAATTTATTGGAAACGGTTTCTATATCGGCCGTATCTATCAGTGTATTATAGGCAGCCTGAAACTCCTCAATTTTCTTTTTAAGTTCGTAGCCTTTTTTATTATCTTCAATAAAATAGCGACTGGAAGCATCCAGATCATCCTGACGTTTCATCAGCGTACCTTCTTCTCCGGGTCCGCCCGCTTCTTTAATAATACCTTCCTGAAGACCCTTGATATAATCCTGAAGGCTTCTGGATGCCGCCATTACTTTATCGGCTCTTTCCTGGTATTTGGGTATTTCCATATTACCAGGTTCTTTTAAT
The DNA here is from genome assembly GCA_016719635.1 of Sphingobacteriales bacterium. NCBI lineage: Bacteria > Pseudomonadati > Bacteroidota > Sphingobacteriia > Sphingobacteriales > Sphingobacteriales bacterium. The sequence continues at coordinate 394,477 of JADJYT010000002.1, forward strand.
CTCTTAGCACCAAAGGCAGTATAACTCACTTTGGTATTTATATCTAACAATCCGTTTGAACTTTCAAGACTGTTATTGATGGTTCGGAATGCATTCAGGATCTCAGCAGAGACGTTTAATGCAAGAAGTGCGGTTAACACCAAATACATTAAGTTAATCATCTGCTGCCTGTTTTCCTTTGGAATTGACATATTTTACAATTTACTTAGGTTAACAATTAATTACAGCTGATGATTTAATTATGATTTCATTGCTGAAAGCATATTTCCGTAAACATGGTTTAATTTTTCTAAATTACCTGCCAATCCGCTCATTTGTGATTTATACTTCTCGGTATCGGATAATGAACCTTCCAAATTAGTGATAGCTGTCGTTAAATTGCCGATGAATTTGTTCATCGCTTTTAAGTGTGTATTCGTATCCTGTAATTCCATTTCATACACAGCATTTAATGCTGCCAGATTCTTAGTGGCACTTTGCACCTGTGCATGGTATTGTCCTGCATCTCCGGACGCTGCTGCCAATTTGCTCATACCTTCTGCCGCGCTGGCGAAAGAATCTTTAACGCCGGTTAAGGAAGCTGCTGCTGATTTAGCAGATTGTGCAAAATCATTGGATGCAACCGTCGCATCTGCAAGGTTACCTAATTTACTTACATTATCCGCGAAATGCCTAAGGTTATCGCCGAAGCGGGTGACCAGATTTTGGTCTACTTTAGCTGCATCCAGCATTTTATCCATAGAAGCTGAAATAGATTTTCCTCCTGCCGCACCCGGTGTCGGTCCGCCGGATCCTTCGTAATCATCCAATCCAGGGTAATATTTTTCCCAATAATAGTCAGGTTCTGGCGGTGAAAACGCTGATACTGCAAATATTATTGCTTCTGTTATCAAACCTACAGTTAATGCCGTATTAGCAAAAGACAAGTGTAAGATTTTTGCCCAGGCACCTAAAATTACTATCGATGCTCCGATACCAAAAAGGAAATTTTTTCCGTTTTTAAAAAGTTTAGATCTTAAGAATGGTGTTGCCATAAAACTTTGATTTAGTTGGTTAGTTATTAATGATTAAACGTTTAGTATAATAAGAATAGTATTATGATTAATTTCCAAAATCATTCATCGCTCTTCCCATGAAAGGCAATAAGCATCTGAAACCAATATAGGATTTTGCCGAGTCCTGATATTCATATGATTTAGTACCGCATTGCAGGAAATATGCAATGTCTTTCCATGAACCTCCTCTGATAACCTTACGTTTCATTACATTAGGTTCATCTTCTTTTGCATCATACCTGAAGTCAGGTTGTTTGTCGTGGATAAATGCCACCGCATCATCCTCATAAGCGGTTGAAGTCCATTCAGCTATATTTCCGGCCATATTATATAAGCCGTAATCATTCGGCCAGTAAGACTTGGCATTGACGGTGTAAAAACCACCGTCTTCCGGATAGTTACCTCTTCCCGGTTTAAAGTTGGCCAACAAACAACCTTTTGTGTTGCGGATGTAAGGTCCACCCCATGGGTATGGGGATAAGTTTCTTCCGCCACGTGCAGCGTATTCCCACTCATATTCTGTCGGTAAACGGAACTGGTCAAGCGGCGCTTCTTTCTTAGAAAGTCTGAAATTATTCCACATGATTGTTCTCCAGGCACAAAAAGCATTGCACTGATCCCAGGTAACACCTACCACCGGATAATCGTCATAAGCTGGGTGAGTGAAATAGGTACGTGTCATCGGCTCATTGTAGGAATAAGAGAAATCCCTGATCCATACCATTTCATCCGGATAGATGCTTATTTTCTTTTTCTCCATGAACTGGCTTCTTGGTTTGTTCATGTTTTCACGCTGCGCTGCTTCTTTCCATTTGAACCAGGTGTATTCATACATCAATTTGCGGGGATCCACTTCTTTAACGCCGTTGATTCTATCTGCATCAGAATAGAACATCGGTTCTAACTGAGATCCTTCTTCCGTAACACTGCTGCCTGTTTGCCAGTCCATATCGATAGGCATATCCCAATTAATGGCCTGTTTCCCGTTTTCTCCTTCTTTCAGGTGGTCACCACCCAACATCTGGTGTGCTATGGAGTCACGAACGTACTCAACAAACTGACGGTATTCATTATTGGTTATTTCCGTTTCATCCATGTAAAAACCTACAATGGACATTTGCATCATTTTTGTATTAAATGCATAATTGACATCCTGATCGGATGGGCCTGCGTGAAAAACTCCTGATGGAACATAAATCATACCATACGGTAAAAGATTATTATCCCATTTGGGACGGTCCTGAGCACCAATCAACTGCCCGTCCGTACCACTACTTTTACAACTAGCTAATAGCACTGCTATGACCGCAATTAGCGAAAATCTAAATTTATTCATCTTAGTTGTTTACGTTTTATTCCTTGAAAATGTAAAATTAATAAAAAAAAATCTTTACTTGTATATCTAAATAGGCTTTAAGTACCTTTTTTTAATATTCTTTTTACAAAAACCGGGGATTATTGATCATTTTCGGGTTTTTGTAGAGTTTTTTGTTAGGCAACAGATAGTTCAGTGTTATTTCATGTGAACCGCTGTTAACTTTATTAAGTTTATTCAACGAAACATCGTAGCTGTAAATTACACTTAAATTCTTTACCGGACTCACGCTCAGTAACGGAGATAACGACTCAAAAGCTTTTTTATTGTATCCTCTGACGTTAATTCCCAACATGGCATATTCTTTGTATCCGGCCAAAAAGCTGATATCTGTCTGGAATTCTTTAAAATCCGTCATTAAAGAAATGGAAGGTTTTATGCTGAAATCTTTCCCGACTTTAATTTTGCTGCCGGCATATACCTGAAAAACACCGCCATATTGGGGACGCAGGGTTCCTGCATCGCCTTTAAATTTATCTTTGGCATTGATCAGGTTACTGTAAACGATTCCCACTTCAATATACCTGCTTACCAGAGAGATTCCAACGGCCAAATCCGGCCGGATACTTCTCTGTACCTGATTGGAAAGTAGGTCATCATTCAAACTGGAGCCGGTTCCCTGAGGCGTAATTAATTTCGTTCCGTCTAATTTCGAAAAGGTAACCCCGGCACTGATTGCTATGCCAATGCTAAGTTTATTACGTACAGACTGGATAAAAGCATATCCGACTCTGAAAGAAGTATTGGTAAACGCGCCCAGCATATCGTTCGAAACCACTAATCCGACACCGCCATGCGCCTGCGAAAGGCGGGCATCCACAGCAACATGAACGGTCTTCGGCTGTCCTTCCAGTTTGGCCCATTGATGACGGTAATTCGCGGTAAAATTTATCCCGTCTTTACTTCCGTAGAAGGCAGGATTGGTCATTTGCGGATTAAACATGTAATGAGATGTTGCCGGCTGAATTTGTGCATAGGTGGTAATCATGCCACACATGATACTGCATAACATTAATAATCTTTCTATCGCACAACGGACTGGCATATTGTAAAAGTAGGAAACATAATTGAAAGTAGGAAGTTCAAAACTGATTTTCGCCGGAAGCGCCTATTTGCCTTTTTTGTTGGCTGCTGCAATATATTTTTTAATGGCATCTACCAGGGATGGATTTTCAGGTGTAGGCGAAAAAATATTGATATTCAGTTTATGAGCCTTCACGGCATCTGCAGTTGAATTTCCAAAAATGGCAAGCCGGGTTTCTCCCTGACTGAACCTGGGGAAATTGGTATAGAGTGAATCTATCGCCGATGGATTAAAAAAGACGAGCATGTCATATTTCACATCGCTCAAATCCGAAAGGTCACTTGCAACTGTCTGATAGATGACTGCTTCACTGTAACTGATATTATGTTTCTGCAAAGCTTCGGCCAGTGCCTTATCCCGTACATTGGAACAAGGCAGCAGGAAACTGCCGCTTTCCTTGTGTTTAAGGATAACCTCCATTAGTTTCGGCAGTTTGCCATCACCATAAAAAACCTTGCGTTTTCTATAGTTAATGAATTTCTGAAGATAGAGCGCAATGGCTTCACTCAGGCAGAAATAACGGTTGTCTTCACTGATTTTAATCCTCAATTCGTCGCACATCCGGAAGTACTGCTCAATGGCTACCCTGCTGGTGAAAATGATACAGGAGAATTGATCAATATATACCTTATGTTTTCTGAAATCAGCTGCATTGATACCACGCACATGGGTAAACGGCCTCCAATCCAGTTTGAGCTTAAATTGCTCTGCGATATCGATATAGGGAGATTTCCCCAAATCTGGTTTAGGTTGTGAAATCAGGATGGATTTAACGGGTTTCAGTTTAGCCGGGTTAACGATTGCGGGAATAGGTTTTTCTTCTACCAATACTTTCTTATCTCCTTTAACAGGTGTCTTAGTGGCTGCCTTTACTGCCGGTAATCCCGTTGTCGTTTTTTTTACGTCAAGTTTGGAAACAGCTTTCTTTACTGCAACTGCATCTGTCGTTTTTTTAATTTTTACAGAATCTATTTTTGGCTTCTCAAGCGCCGCTTTTGCAGCAACCTTTTTTGGAACAGGTTTTGTCGCTTTGATATTTTTAGATGTTTTGACTGCTGAGTTTTTACTAGCTGATGCGCGTTTTTCAACCACTTTTTTACCCATTTTATCCATTTTTATGCAACGACATTTTTCAAAATATATTTAACCAGTACGAAAACAGGCAATATTTTGAAAGCACAAATATAAAGAAAAAAATGAAGTTTGTGAACGATACGGATATTACCCATGAGTTGATAACTTCTGATTGTGTTGAAAAAGACATATGCCGTTACAGAGAAAACCAGCGAAAACAATACAACATTCCATGATATGAAATCATTATATATATAAATCATCGACAAAAAAGGAGAAGTGCAACAATAAGAAACTCAGCAAAAAGATTTTGTAAAAAAAATACCCTGTATGAATCCTGCATTTGTATAACGGTGTTAAAAACATATTCCAGTAAATTCTTAAAGATGAAAAACACACTGAGCAAACTAAAAATTCGGTTAAAATAATACAAATCAAATGCATTAAAACCTATGTTCGCATAGTTTGCCAAAACTATATAGAGAATGAGTGACAGCATGAACAGCTTAACAATATAAATCCACACCACAGCCAGGATGGTGTCATATTTATTGCTTTTAAAATGGATAAAGAATTTTTTAACACTGAGCAACCCTTCGAAAAGTGAAAACATAAAATCAGCAAACAGCAGCCTCAGAAGCAGAATCAGCAACATAACGGCCAGACATATAAACAGAAATACACTGCTTTCCGAATGGCCTTTCGGGTGCTGTATCATTAAATTTTTACCGGGACTCCTATAGATGTCCTGTTGGAAAATGATCGCTTTCCACTGAGCAGAATCCAGTTTATTACGCAGGATTGAATCCTGATAACCCTTGTTAACGGAAGCGGTACCAGGCATCGAGAAGGAATGGAAACCGGTCAGCAGAAAGAAAACACAAACAATACATTTTGAAAACCCGGCAGCACGAAAATCCTGCAGAGCAGTTGACAGCTCGCTGATTGCACAAAAACACTCAGAAAACCGCGACATATCCAAAATGCAGTTTTGATTTACGGAAGTCAACGGGTTGGTTTTTTTGCTGGCCAAGTGCATACGTGAGGCCAAAAATACCAATTTTAGTTTCAAATGTCACACCTGTTCCAAACCCGAATGGAAAATCACTGTATACGGTATTATTAAATTTGCGGTGAATGTAGGCGGCGTCGAAGAAGATGAAAAAATAGGAATTGCGCAGTATCATCATTCTATACTCCAACGTAGTGACGTTATACGTACTGGCAAGAATGGATTGTTCGTCAAAACCCCGCAGCAATTTATTTCCACCGATACGCAAGAGTTCATTCCTCAAGAGACTCTGGTTGAACACCGCACCACCGTTTAAAGAGAATTTCAGAATATGCCGCTTCTTTTTGCCCAATGGGAGATAATAATTCCCATTCCAGAAAAGATCCCCTTTAATGGACTTAGTACGGATACTGTCGTACAGGGATGAATAATCAAAATCCGGCTGAAACGGATCAGTCAGGGAGGTAATCTGATTGTTTTCCCGTATCTTTTTAACCCCAATGGAACCGGTGAGTTTTAAGTCATATCCTTTCTGTGGATTGAACAGGTAGTCAAGATTTTCATAGTATGCCTGAACACCGTACTGATTGTACACCGCATCGAGATTAATCGGGAGCTTTTTATTAAACTTGACGAAAATGGTGTCCGGAGCCAAGACGAAGGTTTGAAAATATTTATAAAACCCCTTGATGTAATTGTTGGAACTCGTGATGTAAGGCAATCCCAGCTGCCAACCTAAATCAAGAGAAGAAGAGTCGCGCTTTTCCAGATTAAAGGTAAAGTTTATTCCGATGGGAACATTAAACAGGTAAGGATAATTGAACCGTATATCCAGCAGCTGAGACTGCGGCTGCAGCCTTCTCCACTGCAGAAAGATCTCTTCCCCACGCTTAAAGGCATTTTGCAGATGCAGCCTCACCTCTCCCGTTATAAGTATCTTCCCGTTGTTGCTGCCGGGCAGAAAGCCGACCAGAAAATCAAACGAATTCACTTTTCTCTTATCGAGGTACAGATGGATATCCGCCTTATCATCCCGGAATAGGACAGAACTTTGCTGACGGATGGTTGCATAAGGCAGTTTTTGAAGCAGCTTGTCTATATTCCGGATTTTGGATTCATTATAAGGCTGCTTTGATTTCAGCAGGACATAATTCTGTATAAACCCTTTCGTCAGTTTTGATTTTCCGTGGTTGATGAAACTGTCGATGGTAATATATTTTCCTTTGCTTACATTGTATTTATAATGAAGTACATCATCCCGTAACTGCATACTGTCATTTTCAATCCTTGCAAACGGATATCCGTTATTTTCCAGAATCCGGAGCAATCTTTCCTTATTGAGTTCGGTGTCATATATGGATTCCGGGGAAACCTTATTTCTTTTCTTTTTAGTTTCTGTAACCGAAGTATTCCTGACCTCATATTTTGGACCTATATGGAGAAACGCCAACAACGTATCCTGCCGTTTATAGATCGTATCAAATGAAGCCTCCCAATATCCGAGATGGATAAGCTGACTCCTTGTATCTGATAGAAACTGGTCGGCTTCGGTATCGTTCTTAAATGTACGTTTGGATTTTATTTTAGAAAACGCTGTATCTTTTTCCAGGCGCAAATGTATACTCTGACCGTATAAATGATTTACCGCGATGAGGCAGCACAGTAGTATAAAACGGGTTAAATTCAATCTTTACTTTTTACTAACTTTCCAAAGTTATCAATTATTGCGCATTCATTAGTACATTGCAGTGTAAATGGCAGGTATTTACATTCATATTCCATTTTGCAGACAGGCATGTACCTATTGCAATTTTCACTTTTCCACGCTTCAAAACAACAAACAGCAGGTATTGGATGCTATCCGGAAAGAAATGGTTTTACAGCAACATTTCTTTCCGGATAAAACGGTTATTGAAACGATTTATTTCGGAGGCGGAACGCCAAGCCTTTTGAACGCGTCTGAAATCAATACGATAATGGATGGCATACATTCCATTTGGGAAGTGAGCAATGCCGCTGAAATCACGTTAGAAGCAAATCCCGATGACTTAACCCAACCGTATCTGCTTGACCTACGGCGCTCAACACCTGTCAACCGGTTGAGCATCGGCATTCAATCTTTTTTTGAAGAAGACCTGCGTTATATGAACCGGGCACATTCCGCCGCCGAAGCAATATGTTCGATAAGGGATGCTCTGGAGGCTGGTTTTGGAAACCTTTCCATCGACCTGATTTACGGAACACCCACCATGAACGATACCCGCTGGGAAGAAAACCTGCAGGCGGCCTTTGACTTAAAAATCCCGCATATTTCCTGCTACGCACTTACTGTGGAAGATAAAACCACCCTGTCGCATCAGATAAAAAAGAAAAAAGTACTGCCGCCCGCTGATGAACAAACTGCCCGTCAATTCTCCCTGTTGATGGACGCCATGGCAGCACATCAATATACCCATTACGAGATATCCAACTTCTGCATCGGCCCGCATTTTGCGAAACACAATACCCATTACTGGAAAGGTGTTCCCTATCTGGGATTAGGCCCTTCGGCGCATTCCTTCGACGGGACAAAACGATACTGGAATATCAGCAATAATGCCGTTCATGCAAAGAAAATAAATGCCAATCTGGATGCCGGTGAGTTTGAGCTACTGACATCTGCCAATCTTTACAATGAGTATATCCTGACCCAAATACGGACGATCTGGGGCGTCGACACGGCTGTCATACTGACACGTTTTGGAGATGCCCTTCTTCATCATTTCCGACAGGAAGTATCCCCATTCTTGTTGAACCGATGGGTACAGGAAACGAATGGAATCTACACCCTGACGAATACAGGAAAATTATTTTGTGATTATATTACAGCCAATTTATTTACACAGGACAACTAAACTATTTCACACACAAAACTGAAAGAACGCATGAAAGGACCGAAAGATTTATACGTCAATATTTTCAATGAACTCATCCCGTTCAACAAGCATTTGGGATTAAAACTATCCGAGCTGACGGAGGGTTTTGCCAAAGCAACCATCGCTTTCAAGCCCGAGCTGGTGGGCGATTCGAGGATCCTGGCCGTTCACGGCGGTGTCATTTCCGCGGCGATGGATGCAGTGGGCGGCATTGCCGGAATTACCACCCTCCACTCCATCGAGGATAAAATCGTGACGGTGGATATGCGGGTGGATTATATCCGCTCCGCCCGAAATACCGGACTGATTATTGAAGCCCGTATTGTCAGGAGCGGCAACAGAATCATCACCACCAACATGCAGGTCTTTGCTGAAAATGACGGTACTTTAGTGGCAGAAGGAAGAGGTGTCTACCATGTCAGCCGGAAGAAGAAAGAAGAATAAACGGCATTTCAGATTTTATCATCTTGTCTTGAAAAATACATAGGGACCTAGTTTCTCATATAGACTTACAATGATTAAATCTGCGTGTTTAATGGTATAGGAATAATTTCCCATTTTATATACCTTTCTGAAAATTAAACACTATGAGCGAACTTACTTTAAGAGCACCCGGCGGCGACCATTACCAAACAGATTTCCTTTCCTGGTTTGACGGCATTGATGCCATGCTGAAACCTGCACCGGATGCCCCTCTGCCTAATGTGCTGGTGCATGTTGCACGAATCACCAAGACACCCGTCGGTATGACTCCAGGCGGCATGTTATTAATTAATCCCGAGAATAAAGAGATGCCGGATTTGTTCGGTTTTATCTGTGAGGATGAAGAACTGGGCAAATACTACGGTCCGAAAATTTTCAAGGGTACACCGTTTGAAAATGCCCCGGTGTTGATAGCGAAAATTTTTGTGTACAATGACTTTCCGAGAAGTGTGCACACAAAAATTGAAGTGGCCGGCCACATAATAGAACTGGAACTGTCCGAATTTGACGGGGCTCAGTATTACTACCGGACGGGTGGAATGCCTTTTACCCAACATGTGGTAGAAGCTGCGGCCCATAAAGCAGTCTTTAAATTTGACGGCAAGTTGTTGGGCGGCGAATTACCTCCGGATGGAATTGGCGGCGGACTGCCGGCGGTGTTCTCTCCGAGTGGTATGTATTATATCTGATTCTGAATATTATTCATTTTAAGTCAACCCGGGTGATTTTTTTTATTACCTGATTATAGAAATTGCCAACCTTACGGGTTGAGAATCCTATTTCTTACCGCAAAAACAGATACAGCATATAAACCACCAGCAGCATAAGGAGGAAACGGCACTTCCACAAATTCAGTGTCAGCTTTCTGCCCATCCAGAGCATTCCCATAATCAGCAGCGAGACGGCAATCAAAATGCCGATATCGACATTGAAAGACGGATTGTACTGCACCGGATGTATGAAGGCGGCCACTCCCAGCATCCCAAAAATATTGAGTATATTCTGCCCGACCAGATTACTGACTTCAAATTTTGTCTGATTCGCTTTCGTAATCATCATCCAGTAGAGCATGACGAAAGAACCGCCCAGCGATAACACAAATTGCCCCAGGAAACGTTGTGACAAGTCAAATTTTCTCGAAATATCGATTAGATTGTCTACCACCAGAACACCGCCGGCTATGAGGCCTATGGTACCTGCCGCCAACAAAACACCTGCAAACCAAAGTGCGTAATGACCGGTTTCTTCTTCTGTATCATTAAACCAGATGGTATGATGTTTTCGGACATTAAAATAGCCATATGTCATAAACAGAATAAAACCTCCCAGCAGCAGCACGCCCTCCTGTTTTGTTATCATCCTGACGGGTGAGGACACAGCAAACAATGATTTATTGGCAACTATGTACAGCAACAAGGCGCTCAGCATCAACGAAACGATACCGATGGTGGCCGTATTTTTATTGGCACGGATAGGACGGAATAAGCCAGTAATACTGAGAATGCCCAGCAGGTTGAAAATACAGCTTCCGATAATGGTACCCATTACCAGATCAAAATAGCCGTTATATGCAGCAAGCAAAACAGTGAATAGCTTAGGCAATGACGTGCCGAAAGCAACCACTGTAAAACTGATTACAGACTCAGGTAACTTTATTTTACGGGCTATGGAAGCTCCGCCGTCCACCAGCATTCCCGCACCCCTGTTCAGCAAAAAAAAGCCGATCAGCAACAGAGGGATATTCAGAAATAGGGAGATATACTGGATTTGCATCACCAATAATACAAAAACAATTTGAAAAAAAGCCACCGCATAAAGAGCGATGGCTTATTGTAGTTTAATGACAATCCTACAGGGTATAGGTCATCTTACAGACACCCATCATACCCATTACCGGAGATCCTGTAAAATACTGCTGTTTTTTGTTGTACAGGTTGGATAAGGATAAAGTTACATTATAATGGTTGTTCCAGAATCTGGGCGTATAGGAAATGTCTAAATCCATATCATGTGTCGGCCGGACATGTCCGACAAAGTTTCCGGACAAGACGGGATAACCAGCACTCCAGTTAAACCGCATACCCACATTTAAACCAATTTTTTCATGGTAATAATTTACGCCTACATTAACTTTATGTTTAGGTGAATTCAGTGCGACATAGCCTAATGGTGCACTGTCAACCCTTACAGAATCCTTATCTACAAAAGAATAATTTGTATTGAGACTAAATCCCTTTGGCAGGTACAAGGTAGAATTAAAATCTATCCCGTATAAAGTCAGGTCTCCTATGTTTCTGGTTACAAGCAATAAATTCGGTCCGCCGGCCTCTCTGGGCGTGATGACACCAATCGGCAGGTTTTCCACCGCTTTTCTGATGAGCCGGACAAATTCATCATCGCCTGTGCCATTATTATTTCCTCCGAATTTTTCACTGCCGTCTAGAAATGCATTCATAGCCAGTTTAACGATGGGGTTGAGGTTGTTATAATTTTGTGTAATACGTGGACCGAGAAATTCCATCAACTGGTTTGCATCAAACATAACCGTTGGCGTTAACAAGGTCACCGGAGCTAAATAATTTTTAAAATCGGTGCGGTAAAGATCGATTTGTATTCCAAACATTTTACCGATCACCCCCTTGTATCCGAATTCATACGTATAGGTAGTGGTGGGTGTCAATCCTTTTATATCCTGGGTGTTTTTCCATTTATCATTGTTGGATTCAAATTTCTGTTTGGCGGTATTCAAATTATTCACCACCTGATTGATGTCTCCCGGTATGTTTTGCGGAATAATCATATTGACCACATCGTTGATGATTGGCAACAGCACGGAGTTGTTATCTATATTCGCCTGCACTCCGAACTGGCTTCGGATGGCTCCCAATACCCCCTGCCAGCCGGTCTGGGTAAAGGATGCATCGCCCACATCGTGAAATTGACCGGTCGTCCCGTACGGAGATAAGAACTGCGGCAACACCTGTCCTCCGAAATTCGGATTGGCATTGAAACTATATGTAAAACCGTTTCTTGGTGTTCCAACATTTCTTATTTCAATTCCTTCCGGTATTTCTCCCTGTTTTACATCAACATAATATGCCGCTGAAGCCGGATTTTTGAATGCCCTGTTGAAAGTAAACCGTAAATTATGTCCGGTTCCGGGTTTATAGACAAAAGCAACCTTTGGTGACACTAATAATTTCTTTACGGCAGTATTGTAATCTAAACGTGTAGCGACAATTGCACTCACCCTTGGATGCAGCCTGTAATCTCCCTGGAGATAAATACCATATTCATCAATATTGTCTTTATTTTCGTATTTTCCGTTGAGTGTACCTTTTGTTTCCGGTCTGGTAAAGAAAGCATCAAATCCATACACCAGGTTAATTCGCTTAATAATCAGCGTTGAGTGCTGCACCTGGAAAGAATACATGTGCGACTTATCAATATACCTGCCTCCAACGGGGACAAAATAAGTTTTGTTGGAGTTATTGCCATTCATATAAGCCTGCACAAACAAATCTTTCCACATGAAGCGTATCTGTGCCCAGCTGTAGGTCCAGTTTTTATTCTGCATCGCTCCTACCGGGCTGGCTATAATGCCATTGCTTACATTGACACCCCCTGCCAGCACGATATTAAAATCTTCCTTAATCTTAAAATCCAGACGGGCATCGACCTGTCCGTTCAAGATGGTTTCATCCCGTTCATTTAAAACCGGACTTCCCAGTCCGTTGGAGTCTATCGTACCATCGGGGCGCTCGTAATATACGGTATCCGCAGAGGCAGAGAAACGGACAACGGAAGAAGGGTCTCCCAGATCGCTGTATCTCCAATCATGTCCTGTAAACAATTTGGAAGACACCTTGATTCCCATTTTCAGTTTTGGTCTTTTGGTATGGATCGTATCGGCTATATAAATCCCGGTTGAGAATAATATCCTATCCTTTAGTTTAGCATAGTCAAATCTGGGATTCTCCCTGTTTATATCAGTTAATGTGTTTTTTATTTTCACACGGGCACCTATTGCTATCCAGAATTTAATTTCCTGTGTCTTTAACGGTGACTTTGTGATGATATGGATAACTCCGTTATTGGCATTCGGTCCGTAAAGAGCTGCTGCCGGCCCCTTCAATACTTCTATACGCTCAATATCTTCGTCCGTGGTGGTCATCATCTGATACATGTTCAGACCGGTATTAGGAAGCTTGGCGACTCTGTTATCTGTCAATGACATCACATCACTGTTGAAATACCCGTTAAATCCGCGGACAGAAGGTGTACCCCCCTGAACACCGGAACGCATGACCTGCACACCTGACAGATTCTTTAAATGGTCGGTTATACCTAACCCTGCTTTGTTAGAAATTGCTGTCGCATCTACCGACACAATAGATGCCGGTGCATCTAATATCTTTTCTTTGGTTCTGGATGCAGATACCACTACTGTTGTTAATTCTGTCTCTTCGGTTGCCATTTCAAGATTAACCGTTTCATTTCCGGTTACCGTATGTTTTTGGTCCGTATAACCGACATAGCGGAATATTACAACATCCCCCTCATTCACATTTAACTCAAAGTTGCCGTCAAAATCTGTAACGGTGCCTTTCATCTGGTCTCCTTCGACGAAAATATTAACCCCTACCAATTCTTCTTTGGTTTGTTTGTCTTTCAGTACACCTTTAACGGTAAATTCTTTGTTTGACTTTCTGATGATAACAGAAGGCGGTGGTAATTTCTTTTCCTTTTCTTCTTTTTCCTTTTGAGTTTGAGCAAACAGTGGTAAACAAAAAAATAAAATGGATGAAAATAAAATTAACTGCTTTACATTCTTCATAAATTGTCCTTTAGAACGACTTTCAGGCTGAATATGGTATTTCACCCCAAAACTATCTGCAAATATCCAAAATTGAAATGAATTGGAATTGCAATATTGTTAACACCTGTAATTTACAGGTAATAAAGTAACCATTTTTGGTTATGTTGTTTGTTGATAAAATTGATTTTAGAATTAAAAATGTTCATAACGAAGAGAATCAGGCCAATACTTCTGAAGGAATCCTCAGTTTAAGGCCATGAATTTCTTCTGAAACCGGTATCTGACAGGAAAGCCGGCAATTTCCTGTATAACAGGGCAACGATTCCAGCATACACATCTCGCTATCATTTGCACCATCTAGCATGATTTCATCTTTATTCAGCACCTCCACCCGGCAAGTTCCACACAGGGCTATGCCGCCGCAGATCGCCTCAACAGGATATCCATCTCCTTTCAAAGCCTCCATTAATGAAAGTTGAACGCCGGTAGGAACCTCTAAGGTTTTAAACGAAAAGTCGTCCTGTTGAATATGAATATTGATGCTATCCAAGAAATACGGTGGTGTTTTAAGATGGAAATATCTGATTAAAATCCGTTCACTCCGTTGACGGTGGTGTATTTTAAGGTTGGTTTTTTTCCATTAATCATTTCGGAAGCACTCTGCGCCATCATGGCAGCCTCGTGAAACCCGCATAAAATCAACTTTAATTTACCCTCGTAATTATTGATATCTCCTACGGCATAAATCCCTTTGACATTGGTAGAATAATCTCTGGTATCCACATTGATGGCATTTTTTTCGATATTCAGCCCCCAATTGGCAATCGGACCTAGTTTAGGACTTAAACCAAACAATGCCAGATAATAATCACATTCCACCTCTTTGGCAGTGCCGTCATTATGTGAGATGGTCACCGTCTCCAGTTTGCCATCGCCATGCAGCTGCGTGACATTTGAACTCAGTTCCAGTTTTATTTTTCCTTCTGCTGCTAATTCATTTACCTTATCTACGCTGTCCGGTGCCCCGCGGAACATTTCACCTCTGTGCACCATAGTCAGTTCAGCCGCAACATCAGCCAGAAACAAGGTCCAGTCTAAAGCACTGTCGCCTCCACCGGCTATCACTATTCTTTTATTACGGTATTTCTCCGGATCAAGCACCATGTACTCTACTCCGTTTTTTTCGTAGTCTGCCAGGTTGCTGATAGCCGGTTTGCGCGGTTCAAAAACACCCAGCCCGCCGGCTATGCAAATAATTTTTGCATGAATCTTTGTACCTAAATGGGTGGTCAGGATGAATGAATTCTCCTCCAGTTTTTCGATTTCCTCGATACGCTCACCGAGCGTAAATGTCGGATGAAACGGTTTGGCCTGCTCCATCAGGTTATCTACCAGTTCCTGTGCCCCTACGACCGGATATCCCGGTATGTCGTAGATAGGTTTTTTAGGATAAATTTCGGATAGCTGTCCGCCGGGTTGCGGCAGATAATCCACTAAATGACATCGCATTTTAAGTAATCCTGCTTCAAAAATGGCAAACAAACCTACAGGTCCGGCGCCAATAATACAAATATCTGTTTCTATCATAATGAATAAAGTTAAAAACGAACATTTTACGATAAACGTACAATTATACGAAAATCAAAAATAAGAAGACTGACTTTAAAGGAATGTTATGATTTTCAGCAGGGTTGAAAGAATATCCGGTAAGTTACTTTCCATAACTAACTTAAGTGTTCCCGCAAATGCGGGAACCTTCCTAAAAATAATTGGCTAGCAAACAGGTCTATTTAATTACAGACTTTTTCAAATCCAGTTTAAGTACACCTTCTTTGTATTTTACCTTCATATCAGCCGCACTTACAGCTTGTGGCAATGCAATGGTTCTGCTCCAGGATGCAAAACTATATTCCTGAACGAGGTAATTTTTCCTTTTTTCTTCTATTTTGCTCTCTTTTGAACTGCCAATGGTTAACTGGTTGCCGTTCACTTTCACTTTAATATCCTTTTTGCTTATCCCGGGAATGGAGATTCTCACTTTAAATTCCTCTCCGGCATCCCAGATATTCCAAAATGGACTGCTGATAATCTGCACTTCTTTTTTTGCAGGAACTGATGGAGACGCAGCCTTTGCTACTGGTTTTGTTACCGGTTTTGGTGCAGCCTTTTTTACCGCAGGGCGCTTTGATCTTACTGCGGTCGCTGTTGGTTTTTTAGTTGTTTTCATATCTTGTTATTTTTATGGATTAATTAATTATTCGTGTGAAATAAGAATTGGTACCCGCACTTCCTTTAAAATGGTATTTGCCATACTTTTTTTCAATAATCTTGAAAACGCACTTCTGCCGAATGCCCCCATTACAATAAATCCATTTTCCTCATTCAGCTTAAAATAACTGTATAAGGCATCGCCCAAACGTGAATTGTGCTCCAAATCAATTTTCAGATTTAAAAAATGCTGATGCAGTAAATCCTTAATATTTTCGCTGTGCGATAAATGATCGGAAGACGCATCGCTGAAGGAGACCAAGGTCGTGGGTTTGGATGCCCACTCCGGAAATACATAGGAATACATCTTAATGGCATGTACGCTGGCGGGAGTTCCGTCATAACACAAGAATACATTATCTATCTGCTGTGGCTTATTGGGAACGACCAGCACGGGACAATGTGCATCCTCTAAAATATCAACTACGAAATTAGACAGCTGGTGGGCATTGACATAGGTAAAACTCATGTGTTCATCCAATACCAGCAAATCAGCAAACACCGTTTCCCTGATCAGAAAATCAACGATATCCGTACCATCATGTATGTGTGCCTTATGTCTGACATTTTCCTTCTTACACCTTTCATTGAACAATTTCAGATTCAACTCTAATTTTTCACTGTCCGCCTTCTGTCGGTTAATGATATTCGTATACTGCGTAGGAACGAGTGTAAATACACCCGGTAAATCGTCGTAAATGTAAGACATATCGTGTAAAAATATCCCTAACACCATGCCACCGGACTGTTTGGCTATATTAATGGCATGTTCCAATGCATATTCATTATATGTAATGGAATCAATAGCGACAATCACTTTTTTCATTTTTTATTTATTTTATTATTCTTATGCATAAAGTTAATAACAAAAATGAATGAATGGTATGATATATATCATCTAAAAAATACAACCGATATCCAGAAAGCCCAACAAATCCTCCATGCTTTTATTTTTATTCTGAAAAGTGTGACACAAGAACAAAAGATTCCATAAATTGTCATTTCAAAAACGAGTATGAAGGTATGTATCATTGGCGCCGGAGCTTCGGGTATTGCAGCCTGTAAAGTCATGAAGGAAAATAAGATTGACTTCGATTGTTATGAAAAAGGCTCAGACATAGGCGGATTGTGGTGGTATGGCAATGACAACGGCCAAAACTCTGTCTACAAATCTCTCTGCATAAACACGTCCAAACAAATGATGGCCTATTCCGATTTCCCGATGCCGGACGATTATCCGGATTATCCGCATCACAGCCTGATTCATCAATATTTCAAGGATTATGCAGCACATTTCGGGTTTGAAAAAGACATTCATTTTAAGACTACTGCTACACAAGTTGAAAAGAAAGGGGATAAATACCTGGTTACAACGGATAAAACCGGCACAAAAGAATACGATGCCGTCTTGGTCTGCAACGGGCATCACTGGAAACCTAAATATGCATCGTTTGACGGAACATTTGACGGAAAAGTCCTTCATGCCCATGATTACAAGACTGTGGATGGATTCGAAGATAAATCTGTCTTGGTTATCGGCATCGGTAATTCTGCGGTAGATATTGCCTGTGAACTCTGCACAGTGGCTAAGAAAGTGGTGATATCTACCAGAAGCGGCGCCTATATCATTCCAAAATATTTATTTGGCATTCCCACCGACCACATCTCCAAACCACCGCTGGCATATGCTCCGCTCTTCCTGCAGCGTGCCGCCCTGCAGACAGCCCTTCAGATTAATGTGGGCAAACAGGAAAACTACGGTGTACCGACTCCCAATCGTCCAATTTTATCCGAACATCCGACCATTTCACAGGATTTACTGAATAAGGTGGGACATGGAAAGGTCAAGATCAGACCCAATGTTAAGATGCTGAATGGAAATGCCGTTATTTTTGATGATGGAACCGAAGAAACATTTGATGTACTGATCTACTGCACCGGTTACAGCATCACCTTTCCTTTCTTTGACAAGAATTTCCTTGATCCAAAAGATAACAATGTGCAATTATACCATAAGGTAGTACATCCCGAACATAAGAATTTATTTTTTCTGGGTCTTATTCAGCCGCTGGGAGCCATCATGCCACTTTCAGAGATGCAGGCAAAATGGATAGCGGGTATATTATCCGGTAAGTCTAAACTTCCGTCAAAAGAAAAAATGCATCAAACAATTAAGGAAGACAGAGCCGAGATGAAAAAACGGTATAAGGATTCTGAGCGGCATACGGTTCAGGTGGATTTTTATCCTTACAAACGTCTGCTGGAACAGGCTATGAAATATTAATCGTGCTTATTTCCAATGCCCAGGCACCCAATGCCATCCATATTTTGTATTCTTCCAGTGTCCCTGAACCCATACCATACCATTATTGGGTACTACCCATTTTCCTTCTATCCATACATATTGATTAGCTTTCGGACTCCATACCCAATCACCGTCTATCCATACGTGTTTCGGGCCGGGGCAGGCTGGGCGCACCACCACCACTTTTGAATTATTCGGCCTTACTTTTACATATACATGCGGAGGCCTGGCTGTTGTGTGCAAAGCGACAACAACTACAAGCATCATCATTACTATTATTTTTCTCATTGTCTATATTTTATGGTCATTAAATCTGTATTATTTTATTATTGGACTGCTTAAAAAACAAAAGGTTTAATTTTTAAAATTTTTTTTTAAAAATATTTGCATAATTGCCTGATTTCATTTTACATTTAGCCAATGATTTTAAAACTCATCAACAACATACTGTCTGTGGGAAAGAAAACAAAAAGAGAAGAACCGAAAAAAGCTGCCAAGCCGGCTCCTAAACCTGTTCGTCCTGCAGCCAAAAAAGTTGCAGCAGCTAAGCCTGCACGGGCAACTGTTGGGAAAAAACCTTCTAAACCCGCTGTAAAAAAAGCAACGATAAAGATTCCTGCTAAAGCACCTGTGAAGAAAGCTGCAAAAACTCTTCCAAAAGAAAAAGTGAAAGCTAAAGTTGCCGTTAAACCAGCTATTAAAAAAGCAGCCGCAAAACCGGCTGTAAAGAAACCGGCAAAAAATGCTGCGGTTAAATCAAAAACTCCTTTAAAAAACAATAAGAAACCCCAACCAACTGTGACCAAGAAAACCACACCTGCAAAAGCTGTATCCAAACCCACCCGAAAGGTGGAAGTGCCGAAGAAAGTACCCGCTAAGAAAATAAGTACCCCTGCTGTTAAAGCGGTTGTGAAGAAACCGGTACCTGTTGTGCATGTAAAACAACCCAAATCTGTGGCGAAACAAGAGCCTCCTAAAAAAGTACCGACAACACCGGTGTCAAAATCAGCAGGCAAAAAAAATAAAAAACAACCCGAGACCGCTGTACCTGCTAAACCGGTTCTGCCGGTAGTTCCACCCGGCGGCAAACGCAAGTTAATTGTGGATTATAAAAATGTACCCGATGAAGTCCTGAGAGCATTGTCGGAAAAATATCCGCATGGATACAACAAAGGCATTATTAAATTCACCAATGCAAAAAAGGAAGTGGTATCCGCCGTACCTATTGAATTGGGGGATATCTCCTATTTGGTGAAAGTCAGTACACAACTTCAAAAGATGGTGGATGATTACGATGAAGATGAGTTGTTCCCGGAAGTAGCAGCCCCTATTGAAAAAGAAATATCTGTCGGTGCGGCAGGCGATTTTGATGATTTTGACAAGAGTGATGAGGATGATTCGCCAAAAAGAAAAGCCAAAGGAAGGGTAAAGAGCGCCGATGACCTGGAATATGGGTTTGACGAGGATGACGACGAGGATGACGACGAGGATGACGACGAGGATGACGACGATTCTGTCAGCGATGAGGAGGATGAGGAGGATGACGAATAAAACATAAATGAGGAAGGGATTCAAATTGAATCCCTTCCTCATTTATATCCTGTCATTAAGGCATCCCAACTAAAAAGAGCCAAACCCACTTCAATATAAAATAGGTTAATACGGCTAATATTATATAGATTACCGATACAACGGCTAATACAGGAAGGACAACAGACCATGCACTTCCATGGTGTTTTCCTTCTTCAAAATGTTCAATCGCCAAAATCAGATTCCTTCTGTTGGCCTTATAAAAAACATCAAAGAACCTTCCTATAAACGGCACCAGTCCAACAATGGCATCGATGGTACTGTTTACCACCATTTTTGCAACCGACTTGCCGCTTGCGCCATTTCGAAGCATAGCAATTAATAGATAAATGGAAATGCCATAATCTACTAGGTCACCGAAACCCGGAACCAACCCGATGATAGGATCTATGCCAAAAGTCATATTAGTGCCCGGAATTCGAAACTGGCTATCCATTAAACGAACCAGACGAGCTATCTTCTGCAGCGATGGGGGTATGGTTTTGCCTTCTATTTTATTAGGACCGGGCATCAGGGTTCGACCGTAATCATATTTAATCCCAGCAAATGCTGTTCATCATACGATACCCCCAGAAAACCAAAGAGTCCGCCGGATGCTTCTGCAACAGATTGTGCCAGACTTCTCAGCGTTTTGAGTAATGAGCGGGCATATAATGAATCCACTTTTAGGAGGATATCGTTCAGTTTCGTAAGTTCCAAAACCAACAGGTGTGTGCGTTCTTCCGCCGGCAGTTGGCCATATAGTTGAGTTAAAGATATCAGCTGTGATTCAAAATTCGTTTCTACCTCATTAAAAAAGTCAAATAAAATGGGATCTCCGACAGATGCTCTCAACCGAACGACATGCTTTGACTGTTCTTTTTCTTCCGCATCAAAGTTATCGTCTGCCCCTCCGATTAAATAGGAAACCAATGCCGGAGAAAGGTATATCAATGTTTTTTCCTCTTCTGATAAATGATTGAATTGTAAAATAGCCATCTTTAAAACTTTGATATGCAAACCTACGTATTTTTTTTGATTTCATGATAAACAACTGCCCTTAAAGTGACCATAAATAACCAATTGTTCACAAATCATTTGGTAAAAAATATGGGATTTATTTTTGATTTTTAAATCAAACCTATATCTTTAAGCATTATTTAACTAAAAAAATAAATTTATGAAAAAACTTACTGTTTTCGCTTTCGCAGCGATTCTGACACTGGGAGCATCTTCCTGCAAAAAAGCATGTAAATGTACCATTACAGATGCAGCTCTTGATCCTGCAGCTGTATCCGCATTTAATACCGCCGCCTCAGCAGCCGGATCTAATCAAACTCTTTGTGATGCAGTGGATGCTAGTGTTACTGCAGTTTCGACCGTTGCTACAGATGGATGTTCATTGAAATAAACACATCTGTCAACTGTTATTAATTTAAAGGGCGATATTCATCGCTCTTTTTTTTATCTTTAACTTTTATGAGAAAAACACTCTCCATCTTACTAAGCATTTCCTTAGGTATCGTCTTTATAGTATCTGCCGCTTCCAAGATATACCCGATGGAGCCGTTCGAGTACCAATTTGTGGATATGGGAATGGCTACCTGGAAGACATCGCCCTATATTGCCCGGCTGTTTATAGGCATGGAGTTTTTTCTGGGCATGCTGCTCATACTGAATATAGCCCTGCGAAAGATTACGGTAAAATTTGCCACAGCCCTGCTGATTGTATTTTCCGTCTATTTGGTTTATAAAATCATTACCGAAGGCAATACCGGCAACTGCGGCTGCTTTGGTGAATTGGTCGTCATGTCTCCTTTGCAAGGCATTCTTAAAAACCTGTTTCTACTGGTATGTTTTATTGTATTATATCTCATTTCGGAAAAAGATTACTGGAACACCAGGTGGAAACTTATTATAAGCCCTGTATTGCTTATAGGTTCCATGTGCCTTGGATTCTTCATATACCCCGTAAATCCTACCTTCTCTTCCACCCTTGACAAAGAAAAGGTGAACTACAGATTGCCGTTGGAACTTATGTACCAGCCGTCAAAGACAGAAAAACCAAAAATTGACCTGAGAAAGGGAAAACATATCATTGCATTCATGAGTCTGACGTGTTCTCACTGCAGAATCGCCGGTAAAAAACTGGCTGTCATTCATAAGAAAAATCCCACTCTCCCGATTTACATAGCACTTAACGGTGATAAAAAACTGGAGAAAGCATTTTTTGAAGACACCCACACTCAAAATATCCCGCATAATCTGTTTTTAGGCCCTGCAGACTGGATAAAGGTAGCAGGCATCGGCTTACCGGTCATTATGTATGTCGATAACAGCACCGTTAAAAAGAAATTCAATGGCATTACGATGAATCAGGAGGATATGGAAAAATGGATGGCAGAATAATTATTGAAGGACAAACCGTTGTGAGCGGCTGCCTTCCTCATCTATCAGCACTATCGTATAAGAACCTTTAGTCAGGAAGGAAAAATCAAACTCATAATAGTTTGACCTTCTTGAATCATTGTTCATCCTTTGATCATATACACATCTTCCAAGCACATCGAATAACTGAACTTTACTGCCGGGATGAATCAATTCCTGATGAATGATAAATTTGCCATTGTTCGGATTCGGGTAAAGGGTGGTTTTATCATTTTTTTGTGGTATGTAACCCGTAGAAACATCCGGTGCTTCATACACGTTGACCACTTGAAAATAGGCAGAATCATTATCTTTATTGGCGGCCATACCTCTCACTCTCATAATTTTATCTACCAGCGGATAGTCGTAATCAACGTGGATATGGCCCGTCATCCAGAGCCCCAGATTTGGCTTATACGGTTTCAGCATATCCGTCAGTTTTGTATATTCGTCCCAGTCAAATACAAAATTGGAAAGTATCACCAATATGTTTTCTGTAGCGGGATGGTGTGAAATAAACAGCACATTGTGGTTCTTTTTGTGCGGATTGACCGCCAGTTCCTCTTTCAGCCAGCGGTAAGTACCTCCCTGCCAGTCCATCAACTGTGCTTCCGGTCCGATGCCCGGTTCTGCTTTATTCACATGATATCGGGGGTTAAAATCCAATCCGTAAAAAACAAACCCATCGTATTCAAACGAAAAATTCTGGAGATAATGCTCCAGGCCTGTTTCAGGATTGTATGTCCTGAAAAGTCTTGTTCCGTCATTCCAGTTATCAAAAAACAGTTTTGCATTATCGTACACCTCTCCAAACACTTCGTTGATGACAGAATCACCCGAAGCATAGGGTGCTTCCGTCTGATATTTTACATAAGGCCATACATCGTGATTGCCAATAACAGGCACATAAGGCACCTGCAATCCGTTCATAATTTCCTTGAATTTCAGGAATTCGGATTTTTCAGCACTGCCGGTCAAATCTCCGGATACCACCACAAATTTTATATTCTTATCCTGACGGTGAAAATTAATCCACTTTACGGCCTCCCGCAGGGCATTCGCCGGTTTGGAATTATCCGTATCTGGCATGGTGTCATTAAAGAATCCCGGCGTACCATAGTCGGCAATTCCCTCTCCGATATGAGTATCCGTTATATGTACAAATGAAAATTTATACTGCGCTCCCGGAATTTCTTTGTTCAGATCAAATTCAGGCATCGTTTTTGTTTGAGAGAAGGAAGAAAAAGGAATAACCATCAGACAGATATAAAGCAGGTGATATTTTTTCAGGCGCATGAAATGGATTTTATACCTTAAAAATAGTCAAACAACCTGAATTATTAGTTATCCACAGCACAATAGTATATAAGTGTTTGACGTTATCGATAAAATCTTATTTTTGTTAAAACAACTTTAGATTATGGGAATACTTTTGCAGGCAGCCACGACCGTTTTAGATACTACACAGGCATTAGCACCAGCAGCCGCACCTTCTCAGGAAATCTCTTACCTGGATTTGCTTTTCAAAGGTGGTTTCATGATGATACCGTTACTGGTATTTCTTGCACTGGCCATTTTCTTCATCGTTGAACGATTTATTTTTATCAGCAAACGGGCAACCATGAATGACAACCTGGTCCGGGATGTACTGGAAAAATTATATGCCGGTAATATTCAGGGCGCAGATGCCCTTTGCCTGGCTGATAAATCAGCTTTGGGTAATGTTTTGCAGGCCGGTATCTCTCAGTTGGGAAAACCGATTGACCACATCGAAAAAGCACTGGATATTCAGTCCAGCATTGAACTGAATGAAATGGAAAAACGCACCAGCTATATCAGCATGATATCCGGTATCGCACCGCGTTTGGGTTTCATCGGTACCATTCTAGGGGTAATCCGCATCTTTTATGATATTGCTTCTTCAGGCGGTAATATATCGATTGGTACCATTACGACCGGTCTTTATCAGAAAATGATTACCTCCGGTGCTGGTCTGATTGTTGGGGTAATTGCCTTCATGGGGTTCCATTTTCTCTTAACCCGAATCGACAACTATTCCATGAAATTGCAGATAAAGATTTTTGAATTTGTAAAAGGTATTCAGAAACCGGTAAAATAAGAAGATGAATATCAAGCGACGCAGACAGTTTCACGATGAAGATGCCATGGCATCCATGAACGATATCATGTTCTTCCTGATGTTGTTCTTTCTGATTATCTCCACCATGGCCAATCCCAATGTGATCAAACTGATGCTGCCCAAAGCGAACAGTACGGAACAACTGGCTAAACAACCCATTACCCTTTCTGTCACAGCGGATAAACGCTATTACATCAATACCACGGAACTGCCGCTGGAAGGCCTCGAAAATGCCTTGCAGGCAGCCCTGGCCAACAATCCAGACCCTACGGTCGTGTTACGGGTGGCGGACAATCTGACTGTTCAGGATCTGGTGGATATCATGTCGCTCGGCGCTAAGCTGAAATTAAAAATGGTACTAAGTACTGAACAACGATAGCTATTTCTATTTTGATTTTACTTCCAGATTTATAAAAGCCTGTATATCCTGATATGCCCGCATCGCTTCTGAGCTTAAAAATGGCATATTCATAAATCCGTGCACCAGTGCCTTGTAGTCTTTGTACCATACTGCGTTTCCGGCCTCTTTCAGCTTCTGACTATACGAGAATCCTTCGTCTTTCAAAGGGTCATATTCAGCGGTAAGCACAAAGCAGGGAGGCAGTTTTCCAAAATCCTTCTGATAAATCGGTGACACTTCCGGATTGCAGTGATCTGCCGGATCAGGAGTATATGCCTGCTGAAACCACAGCAGGGCATCCCTGGTCAGCAAATAGCCTGTTTGATACTTTTCTATCGAAGGTGTATCCATTTTTCCATCCACCCACGGATAAACCAGCACCTGAGCGGCGATATTAATATCCGGATAATTCCTAAAATGATGACAGGCACAGGCTGCGATATTGGCACCGGCGCTGTCACCGGCAACAATCATCTGTGATGAATCAATCCCTAATTCGGCTGCATGTTCATGGACATATCCGATCACCGTGTAGGCATCCTGATGAGCTGCGGGAAAAGGATGTTCCGGTGCCAGCCTGTAATCGACCGAAATTACGGTACATTGATTCATGTCACAATGCCGGCGTGCCACATAATCATGTGACTCAACAGAATAATATACAAACCCGCCTCCGTGAAAATAAATAATCACGGGCTGTTTCGGGGAAACGGAATACCTGTATATTCTTACAGGTATTCCGTGAAAGGAAGTGTCTTCCGTTTCTTTCACATCGGTTTTCTTATCGAATAAAATCTTGCCCAATCCAGATACTTTTTCATTTACTTTTCTCTGTTTCGGAACATCTTTATATTCCACCTGCCGGATAGGTTTTATATTATTGACGAACCACAGTAAAAAACGCAATTTGAAATTCATAGGTATTGATTATTCTGTTAACTTTATCTAAGATATCAAATTTTGCGTATGAGTTGGAATACAAAAGATAACAAACTGGTGAAGGAGTTTCATTTTACTGACTTTATACACGCTTTTGCCTTTTTAACAAAAGTGGCCCTGCTGGCGGAAAAACAAAACCACCATCCCGAAATAGTCAATGTGTATAATAAAGTGATCATTTCCCTGCAAACCCACGATGCCGGAAATATAGTTACAGAAAAAGACCATAAATTAGCGGAAGCAATCGATGCTTTAATATGAAAAATGATTTATTCTCATCCGGAAATAAGTACGAATTGGTTACACTTACAGAAAGGCTTCTGAAAAAACTGGATGATTTCATTCCCAAAGACAAACTGGAATCTTTCTGCGAAGAGCTCAAGACCGTCATCAATTTTCATGACAAGAAATATTATGTCGATGCCAGCCCGCTGATCACCGACTATGACTACGACCGCTTATTTAAGAAATTAAAATCCATTGAGGAAGAGAACCCCAACCTCGTAACTTCCGATTCGCCGACACAACGGGTGGCCAAAGGACTGAACAATGAATTTCAGACCGTGCAGCACCTGGTACCGATGTTATCGCTGGAAAATTCTTACAATATTGAGGATTTGAACGATTTTGACCGAAAGGTAAAAGTAGCCTTAACCCAACATACCACCGTAGAATATATTGCAGAACCCAAATTTGACGGCAGCAGTATCGCTTTAGTTTATGAGAACGACAGACTGGTGCGGGGCGCCACCCGCGGAAACGGTGTGGAAGGCGATGAAATCACTACAAATGCCAAAGCCATCAAGTCCATCCCGCTGAAAGCCGATTTTTCGAAATATGGGATTCATAAAATTGAATTGCGCGGCGAAGTGTTATTGGAATTAGCCATCCTGGAAAATATAAACACTGAACGCAGGCTGCAAAACGAAGTTTTACGAAAGGAAAATAAAAAAGAACTGGAGCTGTATAAAAATGCCAGAAATACGGCTGCTGGAAGTTTACGTCTCAAAGATTCCGCTGAAGTGGCTGCCCGAAAATTAGATGCCGTTATCTACCAGTTAGGATATGCCGAAGATAAAAACGGCAATGACATAACCAACATTCTTGAATCGCATGATAAGAACCTGGAAGTACTGACAGAACTGGGCTTCAGGACGCCGTATAAAGAGAGAGGCATTTTTACCGATATCGAAGCAGTAGAAAATTTCTGCAAACATTGGGAGCAAAAACGCGACAGTTACCCTTTCGATATCGACGGCATGGTCATTAAGGTCAATAATATCCAGCAGCAGCAATTAATCGGCAGGACCTCACATCACCCGAAATGGGCGGTTGCCTATAAATTCAAGGCCAAGCAGGCCACCTCCGTCTTGCGCAAGGTGGAATTTCAGATAGGCAGAACAGGAGCCATCACACCGGTGGCTAAAATTGATCCCGTTCAATTGATGGGCGTGGAAATAGCTTCCATCTCATTGCACAATGAAGATTTTATCATTGACAAGGACATACGGCTGCACGACACGGTTATTGTTGAAAGAGCCGGTGACGTCATCCCCTATATTGCGGGCAGTATTCCCGAACGCAGAAGGGGCAATGAAACCAGCATAAAATTCCCGACCGAATGCCCGTCTTGTCATCACCATTTGGTAAAACCCATGGATGAAAGTGTGTGGCGATGCATCAATCCCAACTGCCCGGCTCAACTGGAAGAGCATTTAATTCATTTCGTATCCAAGCAAGCTATGGATATTTCCGGATTGGGGGAAGAAATCATCCGCACCTTTTTACGTGAAAACATCATACAGGATTTCATCTCCATCTATAAAATCGATTATGAAAAGGTTCGGCAGCTGGAAGGCTGGAAAGATAAGTCTGTTCAGAACCTAAAAGATGGAATTGAAACTTCCAAAAAAAGTGACCTGTACCGCCTGATTATTGGTCTTGGCATTCGCCATATCGGCAGCACTACCGCCAAGATGCTGGCAAAAAAAGTGGACAAGCTGACCGACTTCCGGCACTGGACGGAAGAACAATATGCCACTTTGGAAGATGTGGGTCCAAAAGTGGCTCAATCCCTGTTTCAGTTTTTTACGGATGAGGGAAATATCCAGCTCATTAAGGATTTAGAAAAATCAGGTGTGAATATTTCAAAAACGGAGGAAGTGCTGGATTCTGCCAAACTCGATGGTAAAACTTTTTTGTTTACGGGCACACTCACCCGGGTTTCAAGAGATGAAGCCAAAGTGCTGGTAGAAAAAAACGGAGGGAAGAATCTGAGCGCTGTCAGTCCAAATCTGGATTATCTGATTGCCGGGGAAAAAGCCGGTAGTAAGCTGGCAAAAGCACAAAAGATACCTTCCATTAAAATCATTGATGAAGCAGATTTTTTGAGAATGATTGAATAATGTCAACACTAAGTTATCGCAACCGGAATTCAACCTGTATATTTGTAAAGATCTGGATTAAACCATGAAGAATAAGCCATTCATCCATTTATTGTTTTTATGCTTCGGGCTGATTGCATGCGAACAGAAACATTTTTACAATGATTATAAAAGCGTGGATATAAGAAAGTGGAGATCTACCGACACCCTAACCTATGACATCCAAATTGTTGAATCGAACCACATTTACCATTATGCTGTCAGTGTCCGTCATTCCAAAGAATACGAATTCAGCAATCTGTGGCTGAAAGTATTGATCAAAGGCAGCAATGGGCTGGACACCAGTTTTCGCTATGAAATCCCTTTATTTAGAAATGACGGAAACCCTTACGGAAAAACTACCGGCAGTTTATGTACACAAACGGTTCCATTGAGAACATCACTTCCTCTCTCGGCAAAAGGGAACTACACTATTCAGATTATACAGTTGATGCGCAAAGACCCCATAGACGGTGTTTCTGATATAGGTGTTATCATAGACCAAAAATGACACTAAAATTACAAATATGAATCTGTAAACATCTCAAACTTTATTCATAACTTTATGCAAATCTAACCGGATGAAAAAATTAGTTTGCCTGCTGCTCACCCTAATTCCTGTTTATGGAATCTTTGCACAAACACTTACCCGTGGCCCGTATCTGCAAAGCATGACAAACAGCAGTGTCAAAATCATGTGGCGTACATCGGTTCCTTCGCCTTCCACAGTGAAATATGGTTTCTCTCCGGATTTGTTGAATAATACCTTAACTGACACCACACAGGTGGTCAATCACACCATTAAGATTACCGGATTAAACCCCAAGGCCACCTATTACTACAGCGTGGGGTTTGGTGCCGAAACATTAGCAGGAACAAACGAACAACATCATTTTACAACAGCACCATCACCCGGAGATACATCAGGATTTAAATTCTGGGTAACCGGTGATTTCGGAGCAGGCAACAATGAACAGATAAGTGTCCGCAGGTGGTTTGAAAATCATCTGCAGTCCAATGTGATAGATGGCTGGTTATGGCTGGGTGATAATACTTACACAGACGGCACAGATGCAGAATATACAAGGAATGTTTTCAGCAACACCTATGGGTATGACTCCATCTTTCGATTTTTATCTTTTTATCCGATACCTGGCAATCACGACTACAACAGTGTAAATCGTTTTGATGATCCGTCTCAACACAGAGGCCCATATTTCGATATGGTAGAAGTATTTAAGAATGCTGAAATGGGTGGAGTCGCTTCCAATACGGAAAATTACTATTCTTATGATTACGGCAATACACATTTTATCGCACTCAATTCGGAGCTGTGGCAATACATTTTTTTTGATTTACCAAATCCTTATAAGACCTGGCTCGAAAACGACATAAAAAGTTCCACCAAAAAATTTAAGGTGGCATACTGGCATCAGCCACCCTATTCAAAAGGCTCTCACGACTCGGATGACGGATTTGAGTTATTCATGATTGGCATGCGCCAGCGTATCATACCCATCCTTGAAAAGTATGGCATTGATTTGGTTTTATGCGGACACAGCCATGTTTATGAACGTTCTTATCTTATCAATAAACATTACGGATGGTCCGGGGATTTCAACAGACAGACAATGCTGATTGACAGCACCTCCGGAAACCCGGACAGCAACCGTACTTATATTAAATACACATACGGAATGAACAAAGACAAAGGTACGGTGTATGCTGTTGTCGGTAACAGCGGCAAACACGAACCCGATAATGGCAAGATGTACCCGGCTATGTATAAAAAATATTCTGCCGATAAAGGAGTCGGAAGCATGATACTGGACGTAAGGGGGAATACGCTGACTGCCTCCTACTTTAAGGATAACGGAGAATTATTTGATAAATTCCGAATCATAAAGGTAGACTCTGCCATTATTTCAGGCATACGTAACAATAGTACAATAATTGATTTAAAAATATATCCAAATCCATTTTCCAACACCGTAATGGTGGAGTTTTTTGCCAGAGAGAACAAGCAGACCGCTATTACCATTCAAAATATCGCCGGACAATTAGCAGTGGAAACCATATGGACCGGCAGCAGCCTGATGGGCAACAATAAGATTGAGCTGAATAACCTGCAAGCTTTACCTGCCGGTGAATACATCATCAGCATCAAACAGAATGATGAACTGGTGAGTGAGAAAGTGGTGAAATTGTGATTTATAAAAACGAATAGTTTCTTAATAGCTCATCCACCTTTTTCTCTACTGCTGCATTTTTTTCCAACACGGGAGCATGGTGCGGTTTGATGCGCGCATCCATAATCAGTGTATCGCAACACCAGTGTTTGTGCTCAATCCGTTCGTTAATTCCATATATATCATGTGAAGGGTTGGTGCGGGTAAAGGCAACCCAGAGAAAATTATTAAAATGGGATGAAATGAAATCCGCATCATCGCAGATAACGATGAATGGTATTCCTTCTGCCTTTTTCATTACTGGAATAAAATCTGGAGATTCCTCCTTACATCGGAATGACGGGTCGGTAAGCTCAACCGCTAGAATGCCTTTGGAAACAAATTTTGGATTCTTAAATGATGATGGCAGTATAAAATCAGCCGGTAAGAAATTTATCAGTTCCCGTTTCTTATCCCCTGCTGCCGCAATGATTACCTTACTGCCGGCATTCAGGTTTTCTCCCGAATAGTCTAACGTATCAATGGTGGTTTTGGTCTGGAAGTGGATATCCCTGGTTAAATCAATGCGTTCCAGCATATGATGAAAGAATTTTTCCTCATTGTGCGTGGTCATATCCCTGTCATCACTTTTATCGGCAATAAAAAGAAATTTCGCAAGCGATAATTGTCCGGTTCCTAAGATATGATTGGCAATCGTCAGTAATTCCTGCGGACGTTTGGTTTTATAATAGGGTGTGTACCGTTCACTGCCAATAGCCAGCAATAAGGGATGGACCCCAGCGGCATCTACGGCATGTACCTCATGTAATCCGGGAATTTCAGACCCTATGGCACTACCGGTCATTTCGTGTATCATATTACCAAAGGCGGTATCTTCCTGCGGCGGACGCCCAACCACGGTGAAACTCCAGACAGCATTTTTTCTGGCATATACATTCTTTACACGCATCAACGGAAAATCATGTTTCAGACTGTAATAACCCAAATGGTCGCCAAATGGACCTTCCGGTTTGTTTTCATTCGGATACACTTCCCCTGTGATGACAAAATCCGCATCGGTACTCAATAAGAAACCCTCTTTATCATACATATACCGGAAGCGCCTGCCACCCAATACCCCTGCAAATGTAAGCTCGGAAATCCCTTCCGGCAAGGGCATCACGGCAGCGAACGAATGTGCCGGGGGCCCGCCAATAAAGACCGATACTTTCATGGGTTTTCCCAAAGCATTCCATTTTGTCTGGTGCACCCCGATACCGCGATGCAATTGGTAATGCAGTCCCGCTTCTTTATCCTTCACATATTCATTGCCACTCAACTGAATTCTGTACATGCCCAGATTCGATTGCATGACCCCCGGTTTATCAGGGTCTTCCGAATATACAATCGGTAGTGTGACGAATGCTCCGCCGTCCTTTTCCCAACAATGAATATGGGGAAGGTCTGAAAGTTTTATTTTTTCGAATGAATGCGATGATACCTTTCTGGGCAAGGCCTTGATGGCTGCCAAAGCTGCTGAAATATTTTTAAGAGGATGCTTCAGAGCAGCCATCGGGTCTGATTTTAAGGCAATCAGTTTTTTTACATTTTCGATCGTATCCCTGAAAATAAACTGACTACGCAGATTCGTTCCAAAAAGATTGGAAACCGCCTGAAACCTGGAGCCTTTTACTTTTTCAAATAAAACCGCTTTCCCTTTTGCCTCGTGGATACGCAAATGAATGGCAGCCATTTCCAGATACGGATCCACCTCTTCCTTGATCCGGATAAGCTGTCCATTTTTATCTAAATCATCTATACACTGCTGAAGGGAAGAATAACTCATTATTCACGGATTGTTAATAGGAAGTATAACAAAAATAGAAAAATATTGTTGGATTCGATTGAACAAAACTACTTATGTGCCTCCACAAAAACCTTGGTATCCAGATTGAACTGCTGCCACTCTTCCGCATGCGGAATATGCGCAGACAGCAGGTATTTATTATCATCATAAGTAATATCCGAAGAGCCCACATTGCTCAGAAACTTCTGCGCGAGATTATCTTTTGGAAGCAGGCCGTCCAGTGCACCCCATACCAGCATGACAGGCAGCCTGATTTGATGCAGCCTGGAACTTAAGTCAAGATGTGTAAAAACAGATTGACCTTCATATGTCAATGTGGACGGAGCGAATTCAGCATTATTATAGACCAGAGTCAGTTCCCCTTTCGGGACACTTACCGTCTGTGACTGAACATTGGTTGTATTATATACGATACCCTTTACCTGATTGAGATACGCCTGATGTTGTTTATATTCCTTGTAGGTTAAGACTGGATGCAACACATAATACTGTTTACAGTTTCTCCAATAGTCAACATTATAACCTGAAGCAATCACAGAGTCTGCCTTGTTCTGTAACCAATTGATTGAAAGTTGTGAACCGTTTTCAATATCATACGCCGGACTCTCCAAAATGGCACCTTTTAATTTATTCTGGTGTGCTGTGTCCAGGAGATAATAGGAAGCCAGACCACCTCCCCAGCTAATGCCGTGTAAAAAAATGGAATTTGCCTTAGCAATCTGTTTGGTAAAATCCACAATATTATCCAAATCTTCGCTGAACTGTTCAATTGTCATTTCGGATGGTTTTATGTTCCCTTGAGTCAGACCGGAACCTCTTTGGTCATAATAGATTACTTTATAATACTTTTCAATCTCTTTCCAGTAAATATTGGAACGTTCGGTTTGTGCAGAACCGCCCGGGCCACCATGAACAAATATAATTGCCACATCCGCATTGATATTTCCACAAACCCGAACAGGCAATGCCACGTTATCCACCTTTACAAAATAATAATTATCCACCTGATCGCCATTGGGTTTAGGATCCGTAGAACAAGAAACCGTTGCTGTAAAAGCAACTAATAAAACTGTTAATATATTAATCTTAAACCGCATCCTATTCTTTTATTCTTCTGAACACATACGAAATTCCGATTTCAGTATATATATGCCTGATCCATTTTTGATTACTGGGATACCTGAAGAAGATACCCGTTCCTATATTAATGGCAATGGGTGTCTTCATATTCTTTGAAAAGTCATATCCGCCGATAATTTTTCCGCCGGCAATGACATTATGATAACCAAAAGATACCTTTTTGAAAGTTCCGTCATCCTGGCGTTCATAAGTAGGTGCGTTCATTTTCATGAACATATAGCCTACATCTAAATTAACTTCTGCAAAGAAACCTCTTGAAAAGGTATGCCGGTAAGCCAACTCCGGTATAAAGAAAAAGGCAGTATGATATCTTTTCCTGTAAACATATGCAAATGTTGGCTTGATAAAGATTTCTCTCTCTACTACCCTGGGACTATAAACGCTTTTCCCTTGATTTAATTTAGGTTTGTACAACAACCGGATGCTTCCGCTGACAGACAAACCCAGATTGATATTCAATGGTTTTAGAAATTCTAAATCTGCAATGGTGGAAAGGGTGGCGAGATACTTTCTGTTCTTCAGTCCTTCCGTCCTGATGATATCTTTGTATTTATCCTCCTGTGCCTGTACTGCACTCATTGGGATACCAACTAAAACAACTGAAAGGAGTATAAAATATAGGCGTTTTCTATTCATGAAGACAAGCATAAATCCGCATTGCAAATAACGATGCAAAATAGAAAAAAATTGCCAGTTTGTTATACAGTTAACGTTTTAATAAGTACAAGTGGCCTTTATTACCTGTAAACGAGTATATTCTATTGTCCATAATATCGAATACCCAATAAAAAAGCGCGCCGTAAACGGCGCGCCCTACATTCATATCTAACCAAAAAAAACTGTATGAAAGTACTTTTGAAAGTTCGTACTATTAATTTTAACTATACCGGTGGCAGTATTACTTTATCAAGTACGTGAACCACACCGTTGTCGGCCTGTACATCTGTTACAATGATATTGGAAGTTCTGCTTCTGCCATCTTTAATTTTAGCACCTCCTGTCAAGTCAACCGTGAATGTTGAACCTAAAACTGTTGTCACTACCTGTTCGTCTGTCAGGGTGCCGGCAAGGATGTTACCGGAAACAACATGGTATTTTAATACCGCTTCTAACGTACCGGCTTCGATATCCGCCAGGCCTGTAGCTGTTAACTCTGTCAACAATGAAGCAAATGCAGCATTCGTTGGAGCAAACACGGTAAATGGACCATCACCGCTCAGCGTTGAAACCAGATTGGCACTTGCAATGCGAGAGTCTGTTAGTGCAGCTACCAGAGAAGAGAAAGTAGGATCTGCTGTTGCAAATGTAACTACCGTTGGTAATGAAATCACCTTATCTACAACATGGACAACACCATTGGTAGCCTCCACGTCTGGTGTGGTTACATTGGATTCTCCGTTAATTTTTACGCCTGTAGTCTTGCTCAGGTACATGTCAATGTAACTGTCCGTACTGCCAAATTTACCAATGGTTTTTGTATAGCCGGTGGTGATGTCAGCTGCCATTTTTTTAGTACCTAAAACATGGTTTAGTAATACTTTTTGTAACAACGGAACTGGAACCGCATCCAGATTGGCAAATCCGTTATCAGCTAAAAATGTTGCAAATGCTGCATTGGTCGGCGCAAATACGGTAAAATTACCGGATGCAGCTAAATCATCATCTAAACCGGCTCTTTGTAAAGCTGCTACCAATGAGCTAAGGTTTGGATTGTCTGTTGCAAGGTCAACAATGTTTTTTTGTTCTTCTTTAGTACAGCTCACAATAAGGAATGCAGCTGCAATAATGGATAAAAGTGTTAGTTTGATTTTTTTCATGATGTTTAATTTTATTACCACTATAACATCATGATTTTAATTTTGTTTAATTATTTTATAAAATCTTTAAACAAAAATATGGTTTACTTTTCAACTTTTTGATTATCAATAGTTTATCCAGATAATTTATTTAAGATTTCGATTGCTGCATCTGCAATGACGGTTCCGGGACCGAAAATACCTGAGACACCTGCCTGAAGAAGAAAATCGTAATCCTGTTTAGGAATGACTCCTCCGCAAATGACTTTGATATCCTCCCTGCCTATATTTTTAAGCTCCTGAATCAATTCTGGTATCAAAGTTTTATGTCCTGCTGCTAAAGATGAAACACCAATAACATGCACATCATTTTCAGCAGCCTGCATCGCAACCTCTTTCGGCGTCTGAAATAACGGACCGATGTCTACGTCAAAACCAATATCCGCAAAGGCGGTAGCAATAATCTTAGTACCACGGTCATGTCCGTCCTGTCCGATTTTAGCGACCATGATGCGGGGTCTTCTGCCTTCCCTTTCAGCGAAAGCATTTGCCAAGTCTCTGGCCTGTTGGAAATTTGTATTCATTTTTATCGCTGAAGAATAAACGCCCGAAATACTACGAATAGTAGCCTTGTATCTGCCAAAAACATATTCTAAAGCTAAGGAAATTTCACCTAAGGTGGCACGTCTTCTGGCCGCTTCCACGCTTAATGACAGTAAATTTTCATCTCTATTCTGAGCAGCCTGTGTCATCCTGTTTAAAATATCCCTTACCGCTTCTTCATTTCTACCTGATTTTAATTCCTTTAATCTGGCAATTTGCTTTTCACGGACAGCAGAATTGTCAATATCCAAAATATCAATATCTGTCTCATCATTCGTTTTATAAATATTGACACCGATAATCAGATCCAGTCCACTGTCTATACGTGCCTGCTTTTGGGCTGCCGCTTCTTCAATACGCATTTTAGGAATGCCAGCCTCAATGGCTTTGGTCATACCACCATAGCTTTCTACCTCTTCAATCAGCATCCATGCCTTTCTGGCTATTTCATCCGTCAGTTTTTCTACATATTCCGAGCCTGCCCATGGATCCACAGATTTGCAGATATCCGTTTCATTTTGCAGATAGATCTGAGTATCACGGGCGATTTTAGCAGAAAAATCCGTCGGCAATGCAATGGCTTCATCCAGTGCATTCGTATGCAGAGATTGTGTCCCACCCAATACGGCAGCCAGAGCTTCTATACAGGTTCGAGTCACAT
Source organism: Sphingobacteriales bacterium (assembly GCA_016719635.1). Taxonomy (NCBI): domain Bacteria; kingdom Pseudomonadati; phylum Bacteroidota; class Sphingobacteriia; order Sphingobacteriales; species Sphingobacteriales bacterium. The sequence continues at coordinate 431,000 of JADJYT010000002.1, forward strand.
TATTGAAGGGATCCTGTTCCGTCAGACTCCAGCCGCTGGTTTGGCAATGGGTACGCAGTGCCAGGCACTTATCTGATGTGGGATTGAATTGCTCTACTATTTTTGACCACAACAATCTGGCTGCACGCATCTTGGCGATTTCCTTAAAATGCTGCATACCTATGGCCCAGAAAAAAGACAGGCGCGGTGCAAAGTCATCAATAGCCAATCCGGCTGTAATACCCGTCCGAATATATTCCAGTCCGTCTGCCAGTGTGTACGCCAGTTCAATCTCAGGGGTGGCACCGGCTTCCTGTATATGATACCCGCTGATGGAAATGGAGTTGAATTTAGGCATATGTTTGCTCGTATATTCAAAAATATCAGAAACGATTCTCATGGAAGCCTGGGGCGGATAAATGTAGGTATTACGCACCATAAATTCTTTCAGTATATCATTCTGTATGGTACCGCTTAATAATTTCTGATCGACGCCCTGTTCTTCCGCTGCAACGATATAAAAAGCCAATACAGGCAAGACCGCACCATTCATTGTCATGGAAACAGATATTTTATCCAACGGGATTCCATCAAATAAGATCTTCATGTCCTCAACAGAATCAATTGCCACGCCTGCTTTTCCTACGTCACCTGCTACACGTTCATGGTCGGAATCATACCCGCGGTGAGTAGCCAGATCGAATGCAACGGACAGGCCTTTTTGTCCCTGTGCCAGGTTACGTTTATAAAATGCATTGGAGGCTTCTGCTGTAGAAAATCCGGCGTATTGCCTTATGGTCCAGGGTTGTATGACATACATGGAGGAATAAGGACCGCGCAGATAAGGTGGGATACCCGCTGCATAATTTTGGTGCGTTAGAAAGGACGGCGACTTTTTCTGAAATCTTTCTTTTTGCACCAACTCCTCAAAAGAAATGGTAAGGTCTTCTGTTGACATACTGTAAAGATACGGAAGAGTTATAAGTTGTAAGTTATCCGATAATGAAATTTAGGATGCTTACTTAGCGGTTATCCTGACGTTTATTTCCCTGTTTTCATTCACCTTCAACTTCAGGAGGTTTTTTGCAGAATCAAACTCCTGTGTATAGTTGGTGCTTCCTGTAACCGTAAGTACATAACCATTCAGAAAATGACGCCTGGGAATGAATATCTCCGAAGGCTGTTCAATAGACGCATAGTTGATGAAAGACATCTTAAATACTTTTGTGTCCGGTTGGTAATTAAAAGACAACAGCTCGCCTGATGTTGCCCTCGGATACACCCTCGCAATGGTATTTGCCGTCGGATTTTCTGTGACATCATCCCCTTTTACCAGATTATTTTCTCCGGGTATGTATGAAAAATAAGACCAACTCGCCTTGATATCATCAAATGCAGCCATATGCTGATTAAGGTAATTTTCCCAGTCCGAAAAGGTAGTGTAGTCGATGTTTGCCCATTCCCCTATATATATTGGCACCTGCTGTTTCTGCTGAATCGCGGTATAATTTTTCTTCAATATACCCAGATAGGAATCATAACTGTTTTTAATCGTATTGGTTCTTTCATTGGCCAGATAACAATGGGGTGCGAAAGCCAAACGCTTCACTCCGCTCCTGATATCATTTATTACAGGAAGTTTTGTCTGGAAACTGGCTATTTCTTTGATATTGAACAACACGCCCGGTTCAAAGAAAATATATTTGTCGTTTTCTGTTTCCCTCATCATTGTAATATAGCGCTGATAAAGAGCGGGTAGCAGTTGTGATTCCAGATTGACATTTAAGACCGTACTTACCAACCCGTCACCCCAGGGTTCATTAAGAATGTCGTACCCCAGCACATACGGATTGCTTTTCAGACGATTAGCTAAATATTTACCGGCTTTGATAAATTCATCCTGCAGATATGCATAATTCTTATAATCCCAAAATCTGCGCATAGATTCCTGAACGGCGGGATTTAAAGCCCCGGGTAAGTCCGGATTATTCACGGCTTTTCCGGCCGGAGCCTGCCAGGTACCTGTTATCAGGTGCTGACTGCTGGTGGCGGTGCCATTTACGGCCAGAACCACAAAGACACCTTCATTGGTGAAATTTTCCACGACTCGTACCAGTGCCTCCAATTTATCCGGTGCAAATACAGCGCTGTCCGGCTCTATGGCATTCCAGTTCCAGAACATCCTGACAGAATTCAACCCCCAGTCATTGATGAGCCGTTTGGCACCATTCGAATTGTATCGCGTATATCCACCGGGCTCATCATTGGTATATAAACTGGCTCCATGTAAAATAAGTGTTCGCCCATAGCTGTCCTGAAAGACATTGGAATCCTGATAAAAATTATTTGTTCTGTTTTCTTTATTGCATCCGAAGCTAAAAAACAGTGCAACGAGTAATACAGATACTTTCATTTCCAGTCTCTTCATCTGCCGGGCTGTTATTTCGGAGTAATCTCGATGCTGATTACTTTATTATTTTCCGTAGTGGAGAAAGAAAGCACCTGGTCTGTTTCATTAAAGGATTGGGTAAATTTTGTGGTACCATTTACAGCCAGATTCCATCCCCCCGGATAGAATCTGTTGGGTACGAATATTTCGGTAGGCTGTGAAATGGCTGTGTTGGAAACAAAAGTCATTTCAAATTTTTTAGTATCCGGATTAAAGCTGAAGGATTGAATTTTGCCCGCAGTTGCCTTCGGATAGGTTCTGATCAGATGAGACAAAATCGGCGATTCTGAATTATCCGGATTTGTCGGGCCCCAACCTCCCCGGTCGCTGCTCCAATAACTCCAGTGCCATAAGTTTCGGTCAGATATCGTATTGAAATCTGTCAGATACTGATCAAAACCCGCCTGTGAAGGTGACAGACCGAACTCACCTGTGAGCAACGGACTGTTACCAAATCTTTGGACGTCTTTTTTTCGCTCTCGTTCCCAATCTCTCAATTGTTGCTTGGATGTCCCTGTATAACCAATTCCCTCATGTGTATCGTATGGATAACAATGGGGCGCATATACAAGATGCTGTGAAGTTCGAGTATCCGTTACATCCGTTAAATTGGTAGCCAGTCCAAATGTAACAGGTGCAGGGAGTGGTTCAAAAAAAATGTATTTATTCGGTTCAGCAGTGCGCAAAGCAGGTATTAATCTTTTATAAAAAGCTGTTAATTCCAACCGTTCAAATTCGCCTGTCAGGAATACCTTAATGATGTCTCCGCCCCAGGGTTCGTTCATCAGATCATATCCGATTACGTTAGGATTATCCTTGAAACGTGCTGCTATCTTCAGCCAGACATTAATATAATGATCCTGTAAGAATTTATAATTGCGGTATTCCCAGAAATTGCGCCAGGCTGCAATCGCCGCCGGGTCAATATTCTTCAACCACCACGGCGTGCCGCCGGGTAAATCAATGGGAGCAGCTCCATTGGTAACACAGGCCCAGGCCGGAGCACCATTCCCGCCCACTGCTGCACCATAAATATCCTGATGCATATCAATCATCACATACATGCCTCTTGAGGTGTACCAGTTCACCCGCCTTTCCAGTTCATTCAGATAATCTTCATCATACACATCTTTTTCCGGTTCAATTGCGGCCCAGGATGTCAGATAACGCACAAAATTGAAACCAAAAGAAGTATCTTCTCTTGCAACATCAGCCTCAGTAATCCAGGGCTGATAATTTCCTCCTTTTGCACTGGATGAAGTATTTAATCCATGTAGAATTAATTGTCTTCCATATTGGTCCTGTATGATGGTAGAATCATCGGAAACGGTGTTGGTTGCATTTTCCTTTTCACAGGAAAAAAACAAACCTGAGAGTAGAATTAAGATGTATAAACGTTTCATCTAATGAAGATAAGAAACATTCCTATTTATTGGTATGCATAATAGATAAAATATGATATGTACGAGCTGATAACGGGTTTCAGTTAGAAAAGTGTTAGAATTTTAAATCGTTAATACTGATCTTATTTTGAATGCGTACATTCCCGTTTATATCATAAATTTCCTGGGAAATAGTTACCGGATTGTCATTCCAATTAATGTGTATCATTCCAAAATTGAAATCTGTAAATGAATCACCTACCCTAAACATATTGGGCTTTGACGAACCCTCCAGTTGTGTAAGACCACTAGATGTAACATCAAAAATCGGGTACAAACCGTCAACCGCTCTCCTGCTGATTTCAGCATAATGAACATCGCCACTGACAAAAAATAAACCTTCTGCACGGGTTGACTTTATTAAATTAAAGAACCTGTCCATCTCATGCGGATAATTAGCCCACGCCTCATAGCCGTTATGTTCTATTCCAAATTGGGTACTGGACCCTATAATTCGGATTCGTGCAGGCTTTCTGAGTTCTTGTTCAAGCCACTGCCATTCTTCTTCCCCTAATATATGTTTCGATGTATCTCGGGTTGCTGTGATTGGTTCTCTTGAAATAACATCCAAAAACCATCTTGTATCAAGCAAAATTATCTGAACCCTAAATTCACCTTCCCCATAGTAATAAGCGTTATGAACACCTCCTCTTGATCGCATCGGACTATCAGGAGAGATATTCCAAAATTTCATAAATGAATTCTTAGACGCTGTCTTATGAGGAAATTCCTTACCGCCATTATTATAACCATAATCATGATCATCCCATGTCGCAAGTATAGGTACGGATGCTTTGAATGTTTTAAAAGGTTCCTTGTTGCCTAATACATAATATCCCAAGTCGATAAAAAACGGATAAACAGGCAGGTCAACCAATTCAACCACATCTGCGTATATATTGTCACCTAAAGCAACGTATACATCCGGATTTTTATTCTGTATTGTTTTGAAAATGGGAAATTCCTTCCACTGGCTTGCGCATGAACCAAAGGCTATGGTCGAAATCTCAGGTTTTGATTTTTCATTATTACAGGAAACGAAAATGCAAAAAACAGGAATAAAAAAGAGTAATATTTCATAACAATAAAAGTATGAAAAATCACTAAAAACAGGTACATACCTCAGATAAAAATATCACCCCTCATATAACAAACCGCCTGTCCACTCATTTCTACCCTATCCCCCCGATATTTGCATTTCAAAAACCCGGTTCGCTGAGATAACTGCATCGCCGTCAGATCAACTTTATTTAATTTTCTGGACCAGAAAGGAATCAGTACCGAATGTGCGGAACCCGTCACCGGGTCTTCATTAATACCTGATTGCGGCGCAAAGAAACGCGACACAAAATCCACTTTATTCCCTTTCGCGGTGGTAATCAGATTTTTTTCCAGTTGGTTCATCAGATTGAAATCAGGCTGACAATCGGCGACTGCAGCCTCATCCGGCAACAGCACCATCCATTTCGTTTTTGAATCGTATAAAGCCAGCGGATGAGCACCAATCGCCTGTGATAAAACAGACGGAATGTTTTTTTATAGGTCTGTGCTTCAATAGAAGGAAAATTCAAAACAATCCAGTCATCCTTTCTGGTAACAAATAAATCTCCCACCTGACAGGTAAAATGAATTTCATTTCTGTCATAATTCAAATAATTATAGATTACAAAGGCAGATGCCAGGGTGGCATGTCCGCACAATTCAATCTCTACCGTTGGCGTGAACCACCTGATGTGATAGTGATTCCCTTCCTTCACAAAAAAGGCCGTTTCCGCCAAATTATTCTCTGCGGCGATCTGCTGCATTAGTTCTGCTGGCAGCCATTCCTCCAGCGGAACCACTGCAGCGGGATTACCTTTAAAAACCTTATCAGTAAAGGCATCTACTTGATACATTCTATACATGAACTACTTTTATAAAAAAAAGCTAACCCCATCGGATTAGCCTTGTTATCATTAAACTTTATTCTTAACGTATAATGTATAATTTACCGTATCCGTGTTTGAAATATTTATCAATATTGGACTGTTTGATTTCAGTCGTCGTACCATCCATATTTCTGGTCATCACTCTGTAGAAATACACCCCATTCGCCAAACGGTCACCGTAGTTATCCGTACCATTCCATTTATAATCCGTCAGGTTGTTACCGATATGCAGGTTACCCAATTCTTCGCGTGTTATTTCTTTCACCACTTTGCCGCTGGCGCTGAATATCTGGATGATTAATTGCTCCGGAACCACAGCCCCCGTAATGGTAAATACAAACTGCGTGGAAGTGGAGAACGGATTTGGATAGTTCAGCACATTGGTAATCGAAGGCTTGGAATCCACCTTAAACTTAATGCGGTAATCATATTTCCCGGCATCGTTTTTACTTCTGTCAATACCCTGCGCCCGAATTTCATAAGTTCCATCCGGCAGCGTCGGCTTATAAATGAGCCGCGCTTCATTATTTCTGGTCAGATTAGCCGGATTAGCCGGAATATAAATAACATCCGCCTGATTACGGGCTATCTGTACCGGATTGGTCGGATCATTCGGATAAAACATGTATATGAGAAATTCTGAGGTATCGTTCAATGCCAGGTATTTATTCTCATCCTTGAGCCTGAAAAGGATTTCCGGGCTGGAAGAAACATATTCGCCGTCTGTTATATGCCTGCCGTCAAAGGTGACATCAAACAGCGGATTAATCCTGTCCTTATCTACAAAGACTGTAAATTCCGCAAAGTTGTTGAAATGGAATTGTTCCGGCTGATCCTCGTCGGGATTCACTTCGACCGTAATATAATTCAAACCAAAGAAATTAAATCCCGGGAAATCGTAATTGAATTCGATATTGTAACTGGATTTTCCAGGCAGCGGTGCAAAGCGTTTGTATATAGTGCTTATATTATTGGATGCCGTTTTAATGATAAACCGAACCAGCAAACTGTCCATATTAACCGGAGTTACATTTTCAACAGCCACCGACATATTGAAATTTTCACCGGATAAAATCGTATCCCTTGATTTTGCAAAATGAATGGTCGGGTTTACAACCGCTTCCGGTGCTTTATCATAATACAACCTCCAGTGATCCATCTGCGGAGGGGTGCCCAGTGAATCATCCTTTGTAAGCCACTGCATTTGCAGGAATGGATAACGCTTTGCATCAATAGACAATGGCGTAACAGCGCCTTTATAGAGGTCATCTCTCAGCAAAGTCCTTACACCAACGGTGTCATATCCGTAAAGATTCACAGAGCCGCCATCATAGGATGGCTGTTCCAGCGGGTGCCAGTCCATACTAAAGTCTTTCCACTCTCTTGCGGGTCCAATTATTACAGATTCCATATTGCCTTTCGTCCATGTTCCGCTGAATGTAAAAGAAGTATCGATAATCTGTGGCGGGAATCGTTGAATCTGTATCGGGTTGAAAGATGGATTGCATTTTTGAACAAAAAAGGCAAAAGGTACATTATCCTGCTGCTGCCTGATTTTTGAAACACCTAAATCTTCAAATGCCTTAAAGAGGGTAATGTCACCAGGCTCGGTACTGTCCGTTGGCCACTGCGAATAGGCGGCATTAAAGAAGCTATAGCCTAAAACATACGCATTACATGGTATGGAATTGATAAAATCAATCACATGCTGCCTTTCCTGCTTGCCTGTATTCAAATCATTGGTAATAAATTCGACGACATTGGTTGGATAACGGTTGCAGGTTACATCATTATACGGGCCCCTGCAGGTATTGCCAATCTGATAGGTTTGCCAGTTTAGGCCTGTATTAGCATCGTACACAAAGAAAATAAACCCTCTTCTCGACCACGCATTTCTTGCAATCAGATAACCATCCCAGAATACGACAACCTCCTGGTCATACAGAAGCATATTCCTTATCTTAAGTTCTCTGGTGGTATTGGGATAATGAAAGATTCTGTCATTTTTTAAGTTCAGGGTGCTGAATGAATTTTTCAAATACTGAAAATAATGTGACTGGTTCCATCCGGTTGACAAAGATGTGTTGTACAGGAACGAACTGGTTTTCCAGTTAGCCGGACTTCCCGGTACGGTATCCAATGTTCCTCTCCAGTAATATACTTTATTTTGAAGCAGCGGAATGTTCGGTTTCCATTTAATGGTTGCGCCCGGCTGAGTAAGCCGGATTTGTGTAAGCAATGGGCTGTTGAAAAATTCTGTCGTATCAACCTGAAACAGGTATTGTTTGGGTCCGGCAAATGGACTGGCGGTAGAAAAGACGAGTTCAAAATTCGGGTCATTCACCATGCAGAAATCGTACGGAAAAACGGGTATGATATCATCTGCCAGAATAAGTTTGGTAAGTGTAACTTCATTATTTATTTCTGAATACTCCCCAATCGCATCCGCATAATCAACTTTAATTTTAAATGTATTCAGTCCTGGACCGTTCAGTCTGTCTGATTGTATCCAAAGATAAACGGTGTCCACATTTCTGGCACTTGGCAGCGTTACCTTTGTTGACTGGATTTGTCCGTTTGGGAAAACCCTGTCTACATTCACCACATACAAATCAGGAACGGCCGCACCCAGATTTTTAACAACCACCTTGATTAAAAACGAATCGGATGCCGCATTGATATTTTGGGGTTCAAAAACAATACTGGTCTGGTCAATGTAATAATCAGGTTTGGAATGTGAGTTAATCCTTAGTCCCGGATCACCGTGATAAATCATTTGATGACCGATCATCGGATTCAAATCGCCTCCATTCTGTACAAGGCGTTTGGTCGTTTCTTTTAAAATATCCCCTATCCTTTCATTATACATGGTATTCGCAAATCTGTTGTAAAACTCTGTTGAGTAGGCATTAAGGTTGGACGATATCGCATAAGTGATAGGTGCTATATATCCGACTGCCGCTTTATTAGGTGTCAATACAAACCTGCTGCTGTAGGTATTGGTATACAAAGGATCTAAGAATATGCTGCCGACAAAACAGCCGTTTGACAGCATCAGGTGGTATTTGCCTTTATTGTCAAACCGTTCCGGTTCCAGATTAAAATCAAGCGTAGTCGTTGAAGAGTGCCCGAAGAAAGTGATCAGGGAAACACCTGTATTGATTAATGAATCCAAAAATATGTTTTGGGCAATCTGTATCGGATCTGTTGTATTTTTAAACAGGCTCGCCACCCTTGCACCGTATCTTGGCGACTCAATCACATCTTTATAATTTTCGAGATAGGACCTGAAAAGCTGTTGTTCAAAATTATTATTACCCCCTCCCAGATGCAGTACGTTCTTCATCCAGGATTTATTAAACGGCGTTTGAGACAAACCAGATGTATCATTAAGTATGATTTCATATTCTGTCACCTTGTCCAGATATACTTTTATGTCATCTCCTCTTAAAGCAGCGAGTCTGCCGATTCCAATCTGCGGATAATTAAGCAATCCCGATCTGGCCGTCAGTAAATTATCGGATGCCGGCTCCCCGTATGTCTGAACCAGGCTTCTGTCAATAACACCCTGATTCCTGAAACTATAGGTATATTCAAAACCATTACCGATTACAAAAACCAACTGTGGCTTATCGGAAAATTTGTCGATGGCAAAGTTTACAAAATTTCTTATTGCAAGAGGATGCTGGTTTATACCGTATGCAAACTGGTCATTTAATTCATCGATATAATAGACTTGAGCGTTGTAACCGCCTCCGCTAACAGAGGATCTGTACTTTCTGTATTCTTCAACATAGTTCGTGCCGTTAACGCTGGATTTTAATTTCTTGTTGGTAATAATCAGGTAATTCCCCTTTCTGGCTGAATTCAGGAAACTGGTAAAAGTAACCGGTGAAAAGGCTGTCAGATACGGTATATCAGCTGATGACTGGGAAGACAGCAACAATTTGTCTTTATCCTTCACCGTGGCACTCAGATTGAACTTAACCAAAGAATCTACTACTCCAATATATCGATGATGATTAATTAAATCATACAATACCGGACTGGTAGACTGATTATTAAAATTTCTGATCTCAAAATAGACCCCCTCCTTTTTTAGGATGCCGAATTCAAACTTAGATAAATTTTCAAAATTAAACAATCTCGGATATTGAACGGAAGCACCCACCAAATAAGATTTAGATGCGCTGGTCTGTAAGTCTGTGAAAGAACCACCGGCCCCGTCTAGGCCGTTATCCATTATCTGGCTCTTGAAAGTGTAATTCAATGTTTTAACTCCGGGGCCAAAGAAAAACTCTGTCGTATCATAAAGCGTTGATCTCCTGAATCTCATTTTGTGAGGGCCTTCAAAAAAAGTAATCCTTGCCGTCAGGTAAGCATCCACATCCGGGCTTTTATAGACATAATTGGGAACCAGGAATTTCATGGAACCGTTTTCCCCGATAATTTCACCTATAGCAAACCCTTCGCCAATATCAAAGTCCGAATTGTACAATTGGCGGAAATAGGGCGACGCAGGTATGCCCGGATTAATACCCGTTCCATAAGTACTGACCGTATGATAACAATATTCTTCTTTAGGCGGAGGTAATCCAACATCGTTATTTTGTTGAATGACACGGGCATTGATGCTGAACGGATCCAGCGTAAGGAAAAAAGTAGCGGTATCACTATAAATGTTATACAGCGTTGTAGGTTGATTATTGGGATTCTTGTATAAAACAGAATCCGGCTTGCCGTCATTTCTTTCACCGTAAAACTCAATGAAATCGCTGGCACCGAACTGGCCATTGGAAGTTACATACAACGGTACTTCCTGTCCGTTTCTGATGATCTTAAAATCAGTCCCGCGAATCTGGCTGGCCGGAATACCGAGCGCAGTCAGCGACGAATACGAAATGCGGTATAAACTTGTTTTTCCGATTTTAAACTTATAATAGACTTTGGAATAATCTATCCACTCATTGCCGTAGGGTTGCGCTTTTGACAGGGTGAAGCAACTCAACAATAAGATAATATATGCTGCTCTTTTTATCATTCTGCCTTATTTTGCTCAGGTGATACAGGTGCCGGTTCTGCAGGCGTTATAATTTTTTCCGGTTCGGATTCGGGTGCGTTTATCAATTCAGCATTGGGTTTGCGTTTGCGTTTATTGATACCCACCTTCAGTGAAACCACATGTGAATATTGACTTTCAGAGGCTTTTCCAACATCCGTGTAGGCATAATCTACAAATACAATATTTCTGAAACGCAATCCAACACCTAAGTTCGGCTGAACAGTAAACACTTTTTTACCTTTTGAGTTTAACTCTCTCTGAAAATTATTCACCCCGCCTCTGATATAGAATATCTTCCACAAACCCAACTCCACTCCGATTCTGGGGTCTAAGCTGACCTTCCGGGTCGATATCAGTGTATTTCTTTTTCCGTCTGTCGTTAATTCCCAATCGAGGGAAGCGGTCAGTTCAATTTTATCTTTAAATGTTTTGCAATAAGCCACTCCGAACTGTATTCTGGGAAGTGTAATCTCCGTAGAACTTTTGGGTATAACATTATCCGTTTGCGCCAATATTTCTTTTTCTTTATCCGTAAACTTGTACGACCACGCATTGAATGTCGTCGTAATGTCTTTTACGGTTAATCCGATTTTCCAGTCTTTGATGGTATACTGAGCACCTACATCCATCCCGAATCCCCAGGATTTTGCAAATCCGCCTGCTCTGTTATGTACCACCTTGGCTGTAACACCTATGGATAAATTGGGAATAATGGTGCGTGCGTAAGACAACAGGATGCCATAATTACCCACTGAAAAACTTCGGACATTGTCATAATTGATGGAACCGTCCGCATCCAGCAAGTTCAGCGTATTTGGAATATCATCTACTCCGAATCGCATAAAATTGATGGCAAACGCATGTTTGTTGCTGTCTAAGGGAAATGCAATACCCGCATAATCAAACTTTGCAATACCGGCAAAATACTCATTGTGCATAAAACTGAACTGAATATTTGTTGGAATACGGACCAGTCCAGCCGGATTCCAGTATCCCGCTGTTATATCATTCGTTGTAGCCACTACGGCATTTCCCACTCCGAAATTGTGCGCACCAATACCAATATACATAAAATCGTTGCTGTATTTGGGAGTCGTCTGAGCAAAGGTAAGGAAGGGCAAACAACTGAATAGTATAACAGAAAGGAGTTCTTTTTTGAGTTTTCGCATCATGTTAATTAAAACGATTCATTAAAAATAGTATTGTATCAATATAGTCCAACCGTAAATTTACCCAAATTTTTCGTAATATATAAGTTAATATCAGCGCTTATTATCCCTGTAAAACTCAGTTTTTTTCAATATTCGTAAAAAATTCTGGTTTTTTCACATTACTCTTGTCTCAATTCGTATTTTTGCGGAAAGAATATACTCAAAATGAACTTTGTAGAAGAACTCAGATGGCGCGGAATGTTGCACGATATCATGTCAGATACCGAACAATTATTAAACAAAGAAATGGTAAAAGGGTATATTGGCTTTGACCCAACCTCTGATTCACTGGGCATTGGCAACATGGTACAGGTTATGACCTTACTGCATTTTCAAAAATGCGGCCATAAACCCATCGCATTGGTCGGTGGCGCAACCGGCATGGTAGGTGACCCGAGCGGCAAGAGTGCTGAACGGAATTTACTGACGGAAGACGAGCTGCAGCACAACCTGAACGGGCAACGTAAACAACTGGAAAAGTTTTTGGACTTTGACTGCGGTATCCATTCTGCGGAAATCGTCAATAACTATGACTGGTTCAAAAATTTTTCTTTTCTGGAATTTATCCGGGATGTAGGAAAACATATTACCGTAAACTATATGATGGGTAAAGATTCCGTTCAAAACAGACTGGAAAACGGCATGTCTTTCACAGAATTCAGCTATCAGCTGGTGCAGGGTTACGACTTTTATTACCTCTGGAAAAACAAAGGGGTTAAACTGCAGTTAGGCGGCAGCGACCAATGGGGAAATATAGTGACCGGTACGGAACTTATCCGCAAGAAGGAAGGCGGTGAGGCGTATGCCATTACAACCCAGCTGATAAAAAAAGCAGATGGCACCAAATTTGGAAAAACAGAAAGCGGCAACGTATGGCTGGATCCAAAAAAAACATCCCCTTATAAGTTTTATCAGTTCTGGCTGAATGCCGCTGATGAAGATGTGAAAAGCTGGATCCGCGTTTTTTCCATGAAAGGAAAAGAAGAAATAGAAAGCCTGGAAATAGAACAGGCGAACGCACCGCATCTGCGTATCCTGCAAAAAACGCTGGCGGAAGAAATTACCGCAAGGGTACACAGTTCCGACGATTTGCAGCAGGCCATCAAGGCTTCCGAAATTCTGTTCGGCAAAGCCACCAAAGAAAATCTTTTACAACTAAACGAAGTGCAGATTTTAGATGTTTTTGGAGGTGTACCGACGTTTACCATTTCTAAAGATAAAATTTCTGGAGGTATCCATGTACTGGATATCCTCGCACAGGAAACGTCGATCCTTCCATCCAAAGGCGAAGCGAGAAAACTGGTTCAGTCCAATGGAATCGCCCTCAATATGGAAAAATATGCGGATGTGAACGGCATGATTAACAGCGACCATCTAATACACGGAAACTGGTTAGTAGTCCGAAAAGGTAAAAAAGAGTACAGCTTAATCAGAGTGGTTTAATCATGAACGGGTCAAAACAGCTGCAGGGCATATTTTTTTTCGTCATACTTCTTGTTTGTTGTTTCAAGCTGACGTATGGATTGTATGATGTTCTGGACATCTGTCTCGTGGATGAGCACAACTACCTTTTGGCAGGTATCAGACGACAACTTATATTGAATATGCGCCGCTGTACACCTCCTGGTATTATCTATTAAGTCATGTTGCCGACAACAACACGCACCTGATGTTTCTGAACTTCAAGATGCTGACCATCCTGTTTCCATGTGCCATGTATTGGTTTCTGTTAAGACTGAGGCTGGAACCGTTTTTTGCTTTTCTGCTTTCCTTCCTGCTGTTATACAGCCAGTTTAACCTGCCCATGGGTCCCAAAGTAGTCATTTTCATGAATCTGTTTCAGATAGCGATCCTGGCACTTTCCGCATCGAGGGATGCATAAAGAAACCAGGAATATTCTTATTGCATTTTTCCTGTTTATCTCCTACTATATCCGTCCGGAATATAAAATCTCATTCTTATTATTTTTCTGCTTTATCATTCTCAATTATGTCTATCAATTTTACAAGGGCCGTAAACCGGAAAGGGCCGGACTTTTTGTACTGTTAATCATCCTTCTTGCGCTCCTGTCTTTTTGGGTCGGATTTCCGTTCAAAAACCAGAACGGCAAACAGCTGCTGGCGTTCGGAAGTTCGTATGCGCTAAATTATGTCAAATGGCATCATTCCTCAGAAAATGCATGGTCCAACTGGTTTCACATCCTGAAAGAATCATTCGGCAATGTTTCTTCACCGGGAGAAGCGCTGCTGGCAAATCCCGGCTTATTCTTCAAACATGTCTTGTCAAACATCAGAGACTATATCTGGATTTTTACCCATCTGATTATCCCGACATTCCTGCCGTTTTCCCTGATTAAACAATCCCTACTTTCAGCTGTATTATTGTTGGTCTCAGTGACCGGAACATGTTATTATTACAAAAATTATACCTTCCAACTTCAATTCAATACATTTGTTCAACGGTTAAAGAAAAATGATTTTGTTTTTTCTGTTTGTATCCTGCTGTTAATTCCCAATGCTCTTTCCATCTTAATTATTACAACCCGTTATCATTACATCTCACTGGAACTTCCTGCATTTGCCGCCATCATCGCCATCCTATTCATAGCCCTGAGCATACCGAAAGCGGGAAACAGGCATACAGTTAACCTAACATATCTTTCTTTCTTAATCGCTTTGCTTTTTATCCTGATCACCCCGCTGCCTGCTCAAAACAGCCTGCTGAAGGGATCCTTCAAAGACAGGCACATCATCGCCAAAGTGGAGCAGTTAAATGACTTAAAACTAAACGATAAAGACACCCTGAAATCCCTGAATTGCGACATCCTTCTGTTTTCCAAATACAATTCCAGGAATACGAGCTATTTTGACAAATTCATTGGCTTCAACAATGTGACCTACACCATCGGTTTTTATAAATTCCTGGAGCAGCATCACTTCAATCTGATTGTGGTAGATGCTGATATCAGCAATCAGAGAGACTACCATACAGACACGGAGTGGCAGGATTTTTTAAGCCATTATGATTCGCATGGTTTCTCCAAAGTGGGTATCGGCGACAACAGCTATTACCTGATAAAAAAGGATATTCTCCCTGCTGCGCAAAAATAGATTACACCGCGGGATTCTTCCTGCCCACCGTAATATAATAGTCAAAAATCCGTTCGCTTTTATACCGTATATTTTCCAGAATGGAGATATTCCTTCCTGTCAGCAACTGATCATATTCCCGGATATCCATCTGCACGGGATGCAGCATATCTCCGGGCAGTGCCCGAAAGATTTTCTTTAAAAATGAATACTTATGGGCATCCGTAGAGATGACAATCAAACCATCCGGCTTTACCGCGCGAACGAGATGGTCATAACAAACGTCTATATCATTCACATGGTTAATGGCGTTCATGCAAAAGATGATATCGTATTTCTCCGTTTCATCCAACGATTCAATCGGAATGGTTTTAAAATTTGTCCAGGAAAAACGCTGTGGCTGAAAATGCGGGAACTGACTGTATTTATGCAGCAATGGATCAATCGCATCTACACTGTTTCCTTTTAACGCAATAAAGATCCCTGCCGGTCCGCAGCCTGCATCTAAAATTACCTTTCCTTCGGGTAAGGAAATATGTTTTGAAACAGATTGCAATAAATCCAGCCAGTACGCCTCTTTCCATTGCAGGTATTCTTCCGCATTTTTCTTTTGAAGATAACGCTGCCACCACCTGTATTCAAGTGTTTGGGCGAGTTTCCATTTCCACGTGGGGGATTGTTTCAAAATACGGATGGATTTGGAACAAAGTTATAGTTTATAACCGACAGTAAATACTATGGCAGGTTTTTTTGTAGTCAGAACAGCCGCCGGAACGGGATTCCATGCTTCGGTGCTTAACTGATAAGGCACAAACAATTCTTTGGTATTCGTTTGCACATAAGCAATATCCGCAAAGAAATGATTGCCTCTGTAACCAAACCCTGCCGAATACGTGAGGCTGTAGATGCTGACACCTGTTGGGGCCGCCGAACTTTTGAAGGGGGAAGAACGGTACTGTATTCCGGCTCTGATGCGAATCGGATCGTATTTAAATTCTGCTCCGAACTTGATCGTATGAAATGTGCCGTATTTAGACTTTATTCTGTCATTGACATAATTTTCATACGCTTTAGCGTCCTTCTCGTCGAATGTAAATTTGGAATCACCGGCATGGCTCAGGTCGTATTCAACAGACACCAAACCATATTTATGGATATAGCCCACACCGGCCGTCATACGCCAGGGCTGGACATATTTGTATCGGGAAGCGCCTTCCGGCGACTCACCGGTCAGGATGACGGAATTGCCGGCATAATCAACTTCCATATTCGTAATGAATGCATCATTCATAAACAGGATACCCGGAGTCTGGAACGCCAATGACAATCGTAAATTGGTAACGGGCATGGCTATTATACCCACCTTAAAGTTGATGCCGGCTCCTCTTGTCTGAGAATAGGTTTCGACTGAAAAGGAATTCAGATCAAATGCGGAATCCCTGCTGTCTTTTTCTGTCAGCATAATTCTTTCCGTGTAATTTATGATGGGAACACCCAGTGAAGCACCAATCATCAACTTGTCATTGTAACTGCTTGCCACACCTAAAACAACTTCATTGAATCCGCCGCTCTTGCGAATGGTAAAATCCTGCTGCATGTTGCCGTTATTGGTAGCGGTGTAAAAATTGCCCAAGGTATCAGACGTCAGCAAATCCAGCTGATAGGCGATGCTCGCATCAAAAGGATATTTTGTTTTCGCATCGGCTTCCGATTGTATGACATCTTTATCCGATAACTTTTCCCAATAGGCATTCAGCAGACTGTTCCTGTCATTATAGCCTCCAAAAGAGTAAACATCATTGTAATCTGCCAGGCGATTGAGGGCAATTCCAAATCGGATACCGCTCCATTTTTTCTTAACGCTTGTCTCTGTACTTCTTTTCATGACCACCAACCCGATGTTCGCCAACTGAAACTTTACAGCACCGTCTTTAGTGGTATTGCCGAGATAGGTGGACGAGGAGCGGTTTATCGGAATGGCAGGTGTCACCATAAACTCACTGCTGCTGAATTTAGCAATACCTGCAGGGTTGGTGGAAAGGGAAGTGATATCGGCACCGATGGTTCCCATCGTATTTCCGAGCGCGATGTTTCTGGCACTGCCCTGTATGCTCGTCGTGCCGTACCGGAGAGCATCAATATCCGTTTGCGCATAGGATACATACACACTACCGAAAAGCAAAAAGGAGACGAAAACTTGTTTAAGCATTACAGAACAGTTGAGGTTATTTTGGCTTTGTTCCTATTTTTATACCGCCGGAATTATCATTGTTTGGATTGTTGTTACCCTTATTCCATCCGTTATTGTTGGAAGGTGGCTGTGTATTTCCCCTGTCGTAATCATTCCCTCTGTTATCTGGATTTGTCCTGTTGTATTTATATACATCGGGATACGCAGAATTTGGATTGACAGGTTGCTGTTTCGGCTGACTCCATTTATTAACAGGACTTGCAGGTGCATTCTTTATCACTCCCGGGGCATTGTTGTTATTCGAAGGCGAATAATAGTTGTTGTAATTGCCGTTTGTCGCTTTATTGGTATTGTTGTAAAATCCACCTGTTCGCGGTGTGTAAATCACATTCTTCCTATTGTTGTCATAATAGCCTCCGTAATTTGGAAATGAATTGTTATAAATTACACCTGAACACCAGGGTGAAAAACCGCTCCAACCCCAATTATTATAACCGTTCCAGCTCCAGTTGTTCCAGCTGTTCCACGGATTGTTGAATCCGGTATTGTACCAGCTGTTTATCCACGGCTGCTGTATGATGATGATTTGGGTATTCGGCCAAAACGGATTATAGAAATCGCTGTAGGTATACGCCCAACTCGGTGTGAAGGAGAAACTGTTCCAGTTATTCCATCCGTAATTATTATAGTAGGATTCCCAAGGGCTGTAGTAGTTGTTGTACCAGTTATTCCAGCCAAAACTAAACTGAATGGATGGATTATGGAAACGTCTTATCCTGTCGCTATAACCAAAACCTCCGCCAAAATCATCCTGATATCCATCGGAATATCGTTCGTTATTATCTTGATTTTCCATTGGTGCAGATGCCGGTTTGCGTGTAGCGGAATTATCTTCGTCATAATACGGAACGGATTTTTCAACATTCTCAGCGGGCGGCTGCAACGGCTGCACTTGTGTTTTCCTGACTTTCACCTCTTTTACCCTCGGCGCATCATACACATCATCCTGTGCGAAAACAAACCCTGCGGAACAGGTCAGCAAACTTAAGAAAGCTACATATAGAATATTTTTCATGTGTTAATTTTTAATTTTACGGCAACCTTAAAACCCTTACCTTTGAAAAACGAAAATTACATTATTTAAGTTTCAAAAAACATACCAAAGTATGTTAATTAACAACTAATTATTCAGAAATGAGCAAAGGAATAACAAGCAGAGCGGAAAATTATTCGGAATGGTATAATGACCTGGTATTGAAAGGCGGTCTGGCAGACTACTCTGCCGTTCGCGGATGCATGGTGATAAAGCCCTATGGCTACACGCTTTGGGAAAACATGCGCGATGTTTTAGACCGCAAATTTAAGGAGACGGGACACGTGAATGCCTACTTTCCACTGTTTGTTCCCAAAAGTTTGTTTGAAGCGGAAGAAAAAAATGCGGAGGGCTTTGCAAAAGAGTGTGCCGTCGTCACTCACTACCGCCTGAAAACGGACCCGGACAACAAAGGAAAATTAATAGTGGACCCGGAAGCGAAGCTGGAAGAAGAACTGGTGGTGCGTCCGACTTCGGAAGCGATTATCTGGAACACCTATAAAAAATGGATTCAATCCTACCGCGACCTGCCTTTGCTGATTAATCAGTGGGCGAATGTGGTGCGCTGGGAGATGCGTACGCGATTGTTTCTGCGTACCGCTGAATTCCTGTGGCAGGAAGGGCATACCGCCCACGCCACCCAGCAGGAGGCCGTTGATGAAACAATCAAGATGATAAACGTCTATGCGGATTTTGTCGAAAACTATATGGCATTGCCGGTCATCAAAGGCGTGAAATCGGAAAGCGAACGGTTTGCAGGCGCGGAAGATACATACACCATCGAAGCCATGATGCAGGACGGAAAAGCCCTGCAGTCGGGTACTTCTCATTTTCTCGGTCAAAATTTTGCCAAAGCCTTTGATGTGAAATTCGTGAACAAGGAAAATACGGAAGAATATGTCTGGGCAACCTCCTGGGGCGTTTCCACGCGTCTGATTGGTGCGCTCATCATGGCGCATTCCGACGACGATGGTTTGGTGATGCCGCCAAGACTGGCGCCGCATCAGGTGGTCATCATTCCCTTCCTGTCCAAGAATGTGGAGGAGACGAACAGCATGGTAGAGAAAGCCAACGAACTGAAAAAAGAACTGGCAAAACTGGGCATCCGCGCCATCGTGGATAGCGACGAAACCAAACGCCCGGGCTTCAAATTTGCCGGTTACGAGCTGAAAGGTATTCCGCTGCGTGTGGTGATTGGCCCGCGCGATTTGGCAAATGGTGTGGTGGAAATAGCGCGACGGGATACCAAAGAAAAAGCCTCCTTCCAGGTTGAAAACCTGACACAGACGATAGCGGATTTACTGGAAGCCATTCAGCAGAATATGTACAACAGGGCGAAAGCCTTCAGAGATGACAACATCACGAAAGTGGATGATTTCGATACCTTCCAGAAACTGCTGGATGAAAAACCGGGTTTTATTTTAGCGCACTGGGACGGCACGGTAGAAACGGAAGAAAAAATAAAAGAGCTCACTAAAGCGACCATCCGCTGCATTCCGCTGAACAATCCGCAGGAAGAAGGCAAATGTATTTTTTCGGGCAAGCCAAGTAAAGAAAGAGTTTTGTTTGCAAGAGCGTATTAGGATTTGAGATTTGGTTATTTGATCGTCATTGCGAGGAACGAAGCAATCTTTTTCTCGGACTAGAATTCAGTCTTGTGTGTGCAGTAAACGAACCAATCTTTGATTGATGAACATTGCGATTTTAAATTCCGGTCAGAGACCGGCAGATTTAGTACACACGAGTGCACCTTCGTAACACTCACGCGAGATGTAGCGTCATAAGTAATAGTCTTTCTCAACTTCCCATGTAAATGGCTGAGAAAATGTCTTAAAAGTTTTGAGTACTGCAAGTCTAAGTTTCCGCCAAATAATGTTTTGTTTGTCGCTTTGAATTGTGCCTGTTGCAACCTTTACTTTTTTTATCAAGAAATTATAACTGCGGTCTTCGGTTGCTCCTGAACCACGGTTAACAGAATTGTAGTCTGCTCCAATAAGAACAAAGTCATTGCCTTGGATACGAAATTTATAATTATTATTTGACATACCCCAGCTACCCATATTCATAAAAATATGAAAGTCAATTTTTAGAACTCCTTTGTTAATTGAAATGTCTTGATAAGGGTCCTCCATATTTGTATTGTCATGGTTTAGTATAAAACTATTGCTTTGTTCAGCTAGCTGATATTCATTTATAACAGGATTATAAAAGAGAATTATTAAAACTCTTGGTTGCGTTACAACTGTATCATTTTCATCAAAATCATTTTTCACAAGAGTAACACTGTCTTTGTATTGAATAATTAAAGCTAAGTCATTGTGATTATCCTTGTTTAAATCGCCTTTAGTTGAGTCCAAAAGTGTCCAATGACTTGGTACGAAATCATTAAGATCGTTTCCTTGATTATTAATTTTAGGATATAAGAAGTCTTGTCCGTAAACTATGCCGAATGTCAGAAGAAATAATATTATTAGCAGGTGTCTCATAAGGTACATATAACATCAGGCAACTTTGCGAAACTAATGATATATGATTAAATATACAAAAAACAGCTGAAAGACTGTTGGACATCTTTCTCAACAGAATACTCTCCAAAACCGCTGCATGAATTATTATTCCTATCTTTACATCGCTTTCAGCAATAAATCTGCTGCAGTAACAGAATGAAAAAAACACTTGAACTCACGCTTCCGCCGGAAATCGCGTATGATGAACAGCAGCTTCAACAGTATCTCTTGTCGCATCTGCTCATTAAAGACCATCACCATTTTCACGTTCGTCTTCTGAAGCGCAGCATAGATGCCCGTTCCCGAAATATCAAGGTCAACCTGCAAGCCGATGTATATATAGATGAAACACCTGAACAGCTGCTGCAATATAATAATGAATACAAAGACGTTTCCAACGCTAAGCAGGCCATCATCGTGGGTGCAGGCCCGGCCGGTTTATTTGCCGCTTTGCGTTTAATAGAACTTGGCATCAAACCAATCATCATAGAACGCGGAAAAGACGTGCAGGAGCGTCGAAGGGATTTAGCGAACATCAACAAAAAAAACATCGTCAACGAAAATTCCAATTACTGTTTTGGCGAAGGCGGCGCGGGCACCTACAGCGACGGGAAATTATATACCCGCTCCAAAAAGCGCGGCGACATCCGGCGTATACTGGAAATCATGGTGGCGCATGGCGCAGCAGAGGAAATTTTGTACGAAGCACATCCGCACATCGGAACCAACAAATTGCCCAAACTCATTCAGGAAATACGGCAGACGATTCTGCAATACGGCGGCGAAATCCATTTCAATACCAAAGTGGTGGATTTTGTCGTAGAGAATCTAGAAGTGAAAGGTGTGATAACGGAATCCGCAAGTCCACCCACAACCCCTAAAGGGGTGAACGCTATTGACGCACTGCAAAGCTCCCCTTCAGGGGTTAGGGGTGGCATCGGCGTCATTCTCGCCACCGGCCATTCCGCCCGCGATATTTTTGAGTTATTGCATCAACGAAATATCCTGATAGAAGCCAAGCCCTTTGCGTTGGGCGTGCGTATCGAACATCAGCAATCCCTGATAGATTCGATACAATATAAATGCATTGACAGAGGCATCTATTTGCCTGCGGCATCCTACAGTTTGGTGGAACAGGTGAAAACGGGAACGCATCAGAAAGGTGTGTTTTCATTTTGCATGTGTCCCGGTGGTTTCATTGTGCCATCTGCTACCAACCAAAATGAAATCGTGGTGAATGGTATGTCGCCATCCAAACGTGATTCGCCTTATTCCAATTCGGGCATGGTGGTGGCCGTGGATGAAACGGACTGGAAAAATTTCAATTGGTTCGGTCCCCTGGCAGCGATGGAATACCAGAAAGCTGTGGAGCAGAAAGCCTGGCAAATCGCTGGACAGACACAAACCGCCCCGGCACAGCGTATGCAGGATTTTGTGAACAAAAAAATATCTTCTTCTTTATTAGAAACTTCCTATCAGCCGGGGCTGGTGCCTATGGAAATGCGTGATTTTTTACCGAAAGAAATTGCGTTTTGCCTGCAGGAAGCATTCAAGAGTTTCGGCAACAAGATGCGTGGTTATCTTACCAATGAAGCCCAAATCATCGGTGTGGAAAGCCGGACTTCGTCACCGGTAAAAATTCCGCGGGATAAAGAAACTTTGGAACATGTATCCACCAAAAGATTATTTCCCTGTGCGGAAGGTGCCGGTTATGCAGGCGGCATCATGAGTGCAGCGATGGACGGTGAGCGCTG
Organism: Sphingobacteriales bacterium; assembly: GCA_016719635.1. Classification (NCBI taxonomy): domain Bacteria; kingdom Pseudomonadati; phylum Bacteroidota; class Sphingobacteriia; order Sphingobacteriales; species Sphingobacteriales bacterium. The sequence continues at coordinate 453,705 of JADJYT010000002.1, forward strand.
TGCGGAAGCATTAGTGAAAAAATATACTATCTGAAATAGTTTATTTTTTCAGCCAATTTCCGACAACTTCATTAAACTCAGCAGCTTTATCTACCATTACCCAATGTCCGCAATCAAATGCCTGTACTTTATTATCAGGATTCTTTACTAATTCATCCAACCAATTTTTTGTCTGAAAAAAGAAAGGTTTTCGCAAAGCATAAATATAAAAAAAAGGAAAGGTGGGCTTTACCGGCTGGAGTGCTTTCATGCCACCATTTGCACCTATCCAACGCATGGCATAAGGCAAACCCATGCCCGCATGTATATTATCAAAATTGCTTCTTGCCTTTAATCCTTTTGCCATTGCCTTATGTACGAAATTACTCTTGGTGAGCCAGCCCAATGCTAAAGTAAATTGATACGAAAAAACCATTAATTTTGATTTTAACGTCAGCGTTTTTTTAAATCCGGGAGAGGATGTATCGCCAACATCAATGGCCACCATTTTGTCAATTTTTTCAGGATAGCGCATGGCATATTCATATCCGAAAACACAACCCCAATCATGTATCACCAAGATCACTTTGGAGTCAGGACTAACTGCATCTGCAATGTTTCTTATACGATGTATAATATCATCCAAAGTATATTTTCCGTTATCACGTTTATCAAATCCGGGCAAGGTAAATGTTACACATCTAAAATCTTTTTTAAAAAAATAGACTTGCTTCTGCCAGATTTCATGTGTGTCCGGCCAACCATGTATAAACAGGATTGTTTTACCATGTTCGCCCTGTATGTGAACATCAGTGCCGTCTACGTTTATTGTTTTTTGCATTGTTCTTGTAAAATTATATTTAAACCGTATAAAAATGCTAAATTAGAAATTGATATCTCCGTTAATCTTACCAAAAGATAATAAAGCATTACGGAGCCATATTCGATCATGTCATATTATGCAAAGCGGCAAATGCTGCAAGTAAAAGCTTATCGGATTGTACCGAATGACATTGCTTACAGATGTATCACCTCTCCGTAGGCGGCGGCGGCGGCTTCCATGATGGCTTCGCTCATCGTCGGGTGCGGGTGCACCGATTTTAAGAGCTGCATGCCGGTCGTTTCCAGTTTGCGGGCAACAATGATTTCCGCAATCAGCTCCGTGACGTTTTCGCCAATGAAATGTGCGCCCAGCACTTCGCCGTATTTTTATCCAGGATGAGCTTGATGAATCCTTCCGGTTTTCCGGCGGCCTTTGCCTTGCCGCTGGCTGTAAACGGAAATTTACCCACCAAAATATCCAAGCCCTTTTCCTTCGCTTTCTGTTCCGTAATACCCACGCTCGCCACTTCCGGGGAACAATAGATACAGGCCGGAATGTTGTCATAATCGAGAGGCTGAGGGGAATGTCCCGCCATGTGCTCGGCTGCAATAATACCTTCCGCACTCGCCACATGCGCCAGCGCCTGTCCTTTCACAATCTCGCCGATGGCGTACACGCCTTCAACATTTGTCTGGTAAAAAGCATTCACCTTCACCTTCTCATTTTCCGTTTCTATGCCGCATAAGTCCAGCCCGATATTTTCGATGTTGGCGGTAACACCTGCAGCACTCAGCACGATTTCTGTCTCGATAATCTGTTCCCCGTTCGGTGTATTCACCAGCAGCTGCACCTTATCCTGTTCCACTTTCGAACTCAGCACTTTGGAAGAAGTCAGGATGGTCATTCCCTTTTTGATATACAATTTTTCCAGCATCTTGCCCACTTCCTTATCTTCGTTTGGCAGTACAGAATCAAAGAATTCAATCAAGGTGACGCTGGTGCCCATCGTCTGATAGAAATATGCAAACTCTACCCCTATCGCTCCGGCACCCACAATGACCATGGATTTGGGTTGTTTTTCCAGGGACATCGCCTTGCGGTAATCAATGATTTTTTTGCCTTCGGTTGGCAGCGAAAACAACTGCCGGGCCCTTCCGCCGGTAGCAAGCAGTACAAAATTAGATTTATAGATTTTAATCCCGCCTTCATTCAGGGTCACCTCCACTCGTCTGCCCGGCAGCACCTTTCCGTATCCGTAAATGACTTCGATATTATTTTTTTTCATCAGGAAGTGTACCCCCTTGCTCATGCTTTCGGCCACATTCCTGCTCCGTTGAATGACCGCCGTAAAATCAGCCTTATGATCCGACACTTCTATTCCGTATTCTTTCGCGTGATTCAGATATTCAAACACCTGCGCCGATTTCAGCAGGGCTTTGGTCGGAATACAACCCCAGTTGAGGCATATCCCGCCCAGGCTTTCCTTTTCAACGATGGCTACTTTCAACCCTAACTGGGAAGCGCGGATCGCCGCCACATAACCGCCCGGACCGGAGCCTATCACAATTAAATCGTAGTTGTTCATGCAATTAATTTGAGAAATCGATAATTTGATAATACTCGAATGACTATCTTTACGTTATTACTTTTTACTCCTGTAAAATTACACATTAGATTCATGGAAATAAAAGATAAAATAAAAAACCTGGCAGTATCCGGTATGGAGGAATGGGTGGCGATACGCAGACACCTGCATGCCCATCCCGAACTGAGTTTTGAGGAAGAGCAGACAGCCGCATTCATTTCTGAGGCATTAACCCAATACGGCATCGAACACCATAACCATATCGGCGGGCACGGCATCGTTGCCCTGATAAAAGGCAATCACCCTGAAAAAAAGACCATCGCGCTCCGTGCGGATATGGATGCCCTGCCGATTGAAGAAAAAAATTCCTGCGATTACATTTCACAAAATCCGGGGGTGATGCATGCCTGCGGACACGATGTGCATACCACCTGCCTGCTGGGTGCCGCGAAAATATTGAACACCTTAAAAGATTCTTTTGACGGGACCGTCAAATTGATATTCCAGCCTGCGGAAGAAAAGCTGCCGGGTGGTGCTTCCATTATGATTCAAGACGGTGTGCTGGAAAATCCAAAAGTGGAAACCATGTTCGGGCAACACGTCCTGCCACAGCTGGAAACCGGGAAAGTCGCCTTCAAGAGCGGCATCGCCATGGCGAGCTGTGATGAGATTTATATCAATGTGCGGGGAAAAGGCGGGCACGGCGCGGTGCCGCATCTGGCCATCGACCCTGTCCTGATTGCCTCACACATGGTCATTGCATTGCAAAGCGTGGTAAGCCGGAATGCCAATCCGACACTGCCGAGTGTATTATCTATCGGCAAATTTATCGCGAACGGCGCGACGAATATCATACCCGATGAAGTTCGGCTGGAAGGCACTTTCCGCACCTTTGACGAAACATGGAGAGCGGAAGCCAAAGAAAAAATCATTGCCATCTGCAAGCATACGGCGGAAAGTTTCGGAGGCACCTGCGACATCATCATAGAACACGGCTATCCGTTTCTGAAAAATGACGAGGCGACTACGCAACGTTCCTTCGAACTGGCGAAAGAATACCTGGGATGTGAAAATGTGGAAGAAATGCCGGCGCGGATGACGGCGGAAGATTTCAGCTATTACTCACAGGTGGTGCCGTCCTGCTTTTACCGCTTAGGCACCGGAAATACTGCCAAAGGCATCACCTCGCCGATTCATACGCCTACGTTTGATGTAGATGAAAATTGCCTGAAAGTAGGTGCCGGATTGATGGCCTGGTTGGCCGTGAATGCGTTAAAATAAAAAAGTGCCCGGAACAGGACTCGAACCTGCATGCCTTTTACAGCGCCAGAACCTGAATCTGGTAAGTCTACCAATTTCTCCACCCGGGCATAAAGAACGTTCAAAGTGTCTTTGCTTTCACAAACACTTTATTTGTAAAAGTGGTGCAAATATAGACAAGAGTACAGATATTCCGTACTTTTTTTACACTAAAATAAAAAAGAGGGCATTTTGTTATTGCCCTCCCGGATTTATTGAAAAAACTACTCTGTCAGATAAACAGCATGTGTGTTCCTATCCCGCTTCCCTGTTTGTAGAAATCCCCTACGGTAATGACGCCGTCGATATCGTCATACATGTCTTCTTTCTTATAATGGAACATGTCCATCGCGAGTTTGCAGGCCCACAGTTTAACGCCGGAAGCCTTCAATATTTCCAAAAACTCATGCACGTCGGGCATATCTATCTTTTCCATTTCCTTTTTCATCATGGAAGTGGCCAACGCCTCCATCCCCGGTAAACCGCCCAATAAGGTTGGCATGTGCATCGCCGGGTTGCCGACAGTGGCAATATGCAGATGCTCGAGTTTTTGTTTATGAATCGCTTCCAGCCCAAAAAAGGTAAAGAACATTTCCGCCTCTATGCCTTCCATCCTGGCGCCGTTTGCCAGCACAAAGGCCGCATATACGTTTTCTAAGGTGGCTTTGGAAAGAATGATCATCATCTTTTTGATTTCTCCATTGTATTCGCTCATGATTGTATTTTTTAAGGTTTGAATAATTAGATGCAGCTGGCAGGTTTCGGGATGCCTGCAATTTTTGAAGAGGTCTTTAACGGTGCCATCGGGAACAACTGATAAAACTCCTTGATGTCCACTACGCCGCTCTTGCCGATTTTCCGTATACTCAGCGGAGAATCGTTTTTAAATTCGGTTTGTAAATAATTGATAACCTCCCAATGTCTGGGCGTCATCTCGATATTGGCTTCTTTTGCCAAGCCCTCACCGATTTCCCTGTCCCATTGTTTAAAGTCCGTCATGAATCCTTCATCATTGACCGAGATGGTTTTTCCTGCAATTGTCTTTTCCATTTTGTATGTAATTATTTAGTGATTAATCGTACTGTTTGCCTGCTTCTTTCATTTCTGCGGATACAAACGGTATATGCGTTCCTTTCAGCAGCATATTCCAGTATACCCAGCGGAATGCCAGCTTACCCATATGGTTCATGCGGCTTTCTTTCAGCAAGCGAAGCGGTCCCACTCCGGGAAACGGAAATGTTCCCTCCACCGGCTCGTGGGTGTAGTTGAAATCAATCAGCAAAGCCTTGCCGTTTCCTGTTTCAATGAAGCAGTTGGCATGTCCGTCAAACGTATCACTTAACGGCTCTCCGTTGATATAGTGCATAATGTTACCGGTCAGTATCTCCGCTTCAAAGTGCGCCACAGATCCGGCTTTGGAGGCAGGAATATTGGACGCATCGCCAATCACAAAAATATTGGGCTTTACTTTTGACTGCAACGTGGCTTTGTCGGTCGGCACATAATTCAGCTCATCACCGAAACCGGAGCGTTCCATGATGGCATCCCCTTTGTTGGTGGGCACCGTAACCAGCAGATCAAAAGGAATCACCCGTCCGCCGTAATCTACAATGGATTTATTTTCATTGTCCACGTGCTCAATGGCGAAATCACTTTCAATTTTTATGTTCTTATCCACCAGCAAATGTTCCAGTGTTTCCGTGGCTTTCGGTTTGGTGAAGGCACCACTCAGTGGAGTGACGAAGGTAATCTCCACTTTGTCACGCATTTCTTTATGCCTGAAAAAAGAATCCGCTAAAAAGGTAAACTCCAGCGGAGCGACCGGACATTTGATAGGCATTTCAGTGATGTGTACCAGCAATCTGCCGCCTTCCCATGTCCTGAGTTTATCGCGCAATGCCAGCGCACCTTCAAACGTATAAAAATCAAAAACTGATTTTTGCCATTCACCGCCCTTCATGCCTTCGATTTCTTCCGGAGCAATTTTTGCTCCGGTTGCGATGATTAAGATATCATACTGAACGGAAGTGCCGTCAGCCAATAACACCTTGTTTTCATCCGGAACGATTTTGTCAATGGACTTGGTAATGAGCAGCACCCCTTCCGGTATGAAATCTTTGATGGGTTTGATAATATCATCCGGCGTGTACATATCAAAAGGCAGAAACAGATAACCCGGCTGATAGTGGTGTTCTTCCCGCTCATCAATGATGGCAATCTCCCAGTCTTCTTTCTTTATATGGTGTTTCAGGTGGTTGGCCATCATAGTTCCAGCCGTTCCCGCACCTAAAATGATGATTTTTTTCATGGAATAATTTGTTTTTTAAAGTTACTAAACAATCGCATATAAAGTTACTATTACGCAGTCAATGTCAACGTTACATATGTTACATAAATAACTGATTTTTATCAGGAAAGGAGGAAACTCATACGCTTTTTTGACTTAACTTGTAGTGGAAATCAGCATATTGGATATTTTGACCGGGTCATTACTTTTAAGAGTCAGAATCCAATTAAGATAAAGCCTTTTCTTGCGAAAAGGCTTAAATCTGTTGTTGAATGTGCCCACGACTGGATTCGAACCAGCACGCCGTTGCCAGCACCACCCCCTCAAGATGGCAAGTCTACCAATTTCTCCACGTGGGCAAAATATCAAAGAGGATGCAAAGATAATTTTTTGTTCGGATAATTTTGTCGAACTTAAAAACTTCCTGCAAACATACATACCTGTTTATTTTCAAAAAAATAGCCCGGATAGAAATCCGGGCTCTGAAAGTATGCAAGTAGTTAAAATGAGATAAGTTGTTAGAATACATACATGGCGGCTAAACCCAATGTATGCTGGAATTTACTGGCTGCAGCTTTGCGGTCCAGGAATACTTTGTCCGTTGCAAAATCCAGTCTGTATTCCGGCACCAGCCTCAATCCACCATAGATATTGATCTGAGATGTGAGTGTAAAGTCTACAAAATGCCTGGAAGGGCCAGCCACATACGGCGCCACATAATCAGGGTTAAACATATACCCCAGCCTGCCGCCTATGCTGGCTCTTTCATTGATATCGTATTGTCCGTACAAGTACGCTACTGCATATTTGAATCTGGAAATAGGACCGCCTTTCACCTCTCTGTATCGGAATTGATGGTAAGCTACATTCACACCCAATTTTCCCTTCTTTTCTTTTCCTAATTTGATAGAACCCGTTAAATCATAGGAGTGTTTGTAATTTTTATAAACGCCCACTTCTGTTGAGTCATTGATAAAATAATTCTTGGGTTCATTTCCACCGATGAAATTGATATAAACACCTCCGTTATCACCGGTATAACCCACTTGTGCCCCGACATACTTATTTCTGTCATTATCAGTTTTATTATCGGTATCATTGAAAAATCCTACCAAAAAATTCCATTTTTTGACTGTAAAGTTGGTTTTGAAACCTGTGTGATAAAACGGGCCGTTCTGGAAGGCAAGGGAAGTCGAATAATTGAAGTTATTTTGCGGCTCAATCAGTTCATAACCAAAGTAGGTACTGAAGTTACCCAACGTAAATTCCACCCATGGTGCGGGCGCATACGTCACATATAACTGTTTAATGGCTAAAATCGTATTAGAATACAAGGTGTTATTTGCTGCTTCTGCTCTTGGGCCAAATCCCAGGTCAGCGCAAAAACCTACTTTTTTGATTTTCTTTTTCATGATTATGTTTATCATGCCTAATTCAAAAGAGTTCGCTTTCGGGTAAAATGCTCTGTTCAATACCGTATTGGTTACTTTACCATTAAAGTTGGTTTGTACATACACATCTACCGATCCTGAAATTTCGAAAGGAAGTTTCGCCTTAAACTCCTCGACCTTTTCTTCATACGTTTTTTTTACTTCACTGGAGTCATCACCTTCTCTCTTCTTTTTGAAGCTCTTCAACCCCAGAGAGGAAGACGCAGCTAAAAATGACGCCGAAGCAATAAACACCCAAACTGTTAACATAATTCTTCTCATAGCACCTATTTTAAAAAGTTAATAATTATTATTTTGCAAGTATAAACTTAGATTTTCAATTATTACACTCAAATATTTTATTTAATTTTTAGTTAAAGTTGTCTTTTTAGTAATTTTACGCAAAATAGTTTAGATATTTATTTTTATAATGTTTTATATACGATAGCGAGCCTATACTGTATAAATGAATTGTTAAGCCCAAAATCAATGTTTAAGATTTTCTTAAACGACCGTATGTCAACTAAGAAAAAGTTTCTTGCTAATATTATAATTCAGTCTGAAATGCATATTACCGTATTCAAAAAGGACTGTTTCAATCTAAAATCTGACCATATACATGAATGTTACGAATGAACATCCGGGCTTGTATCATCCTTCATTTGAAAAAGATGCTTGCGGAATCGGCTTTGTCGCGCATATGAAAGGTGAAAAATCACATCGTATCATTCAGGATGCCCTAACCATGCTGGAGAACATGGAACATCGGGGTGCCTGTGGCTGTGAAGAAAATACCGGTGACGGAGCAGGCATCTTGCTGCAGATTCCGCATGAGTACTACCAAAAAGAAGCTGCCAAGATGGGTATTACCCTGCCAGAGCCAGGTAAATACGGAACCGGTTTCATCTTTTTCCCACAGGATCAAGAGACGCGAAACCAGTGCAAAGAATTCATCGCACAAACTGCAAAGACATTAAAATTCACCGTTTTAGGCTACCGGAAAATCAACACCAATAATGAACCTGTTGGTCCGACGGCCAAATCTGCGGAACCTTGTGTCGAGCAGCTGTTCATAAAACCGGAGTTTGAATACAAGGAAGACATCGAACTGGAACGAAAACTGTATGTGCTGAGAGCTCATACGGTCAGAGAGATTAATATCATCCTGGGTGGAAAGGATTCTTTCTATTACACCAACCTTTCCTGCCATACCGTTATCTACAAAGGACAACTGACCACCCATCAGGTTCGTCAGTATTATCCGGAACTGAATGATGAAAGCGTAGAATCTGCACTGGCACTGGTGCATTCCCGTTTCTCTACCAACACCTTTCCAAAATGGCGTCTGGCACAGCCATTCCGCTACATAGCCCATAACGGGGAAATCAATACACTACAGGGCAACCTGAACTGGATGCGCACCCGGGAGCATCTGCTGGAATGCAATGTATTTACCAAAGAAGAGATTGAAATGTTCATGCCAATCTGTTATCGTGATCAGTCGGACTCCGCTTCATTAGATAATGTCGTTGAGTTATTATACCTCGCTGGCCGGTCGTTGCCGCATGCCATCATGATGCTGATACCGGAAGCCTGGCAGGATAATGAACAGATGGAAGACTGGAAAAAGGCATTTTACGAATACCATGACTGTCTGATGGAGCCTTGGGACGGTCCGGCTTCGATCTGCTTTACCGACGGCAAGATGGTAGGCGCAACGCTGGACAGAAACGGATTGCGTCCTTCACGTTTTGTCGTGTATAATGATGGCAGAGTGGTGATGTCATCCGAAGCGGGCGCCTTACCGACAGAAGAAGAAAAAGTAATTCAGAAAGGCCGCCTGCAGCCCGGAAAGATGTTTATCATCAACATGGAAGAAGGCAGAATCATTTCTGATGATGAACTGAAAAAAAATATCTGCACCCAGCATCCATACCGCGAATGGCTGAATAAACACAAAATTACGTTTTCAGACTTGCCGAAATCTGCCATTTCTGAAGAACGATTAGCTCGCAGAGAATTATTACAGCAACAGCTCGCATTTGGCTATACCTCTGAAGATGTCCGTGTCATTATCACACCTATGGCTGAAACCGCCTATGAACCGATAGGTTCTATGGGAACAGATACGCCGCTGGCGGTCCTTTCCGACCAGTCGCAGAATTTATCGAATTATTTCAAACAATTGTTCGCACAGGTAACCAACCCTCCTATCGACCCGATTCGGGAACGCATGGTGATGAGTACCTTTACCGCATTAGGCGGTGCCAGCAGTATATTAACGACTACAGAGCATCACTGTAAACAGATAGCGATCCGTCAGCCGATATTATCCAACAGCGACATCGCAAAACTCCGTTACATCAATCATCCTGACTTTAAGGTAATCACGATACAGGCATTATTCAGTTCCAGCGGAAAAAAAGGCGCGCTGGAAAGAAGTATAGAGCGAATCTGTAAGGAAGCGGAAGATGCGGTGGCCAACGGAAACAATATCATAATCATTTCTGATAAAGGCGTTAATAAAGATTTTGCACCGATTCCATCCTTACTCGCTACCGGCGCCATACATCATCATCTGATTCGTACCAAAACGCGTATCGACTGTTCTTTAGTGGTGGAAAGCGGTGATATCCGGGAAGTACACCAGATGGCAACCCATATCGGCTACGGTGCCACTTCCATCAATCCGTATTTAGCGTATCAGACCATCTACGATTTAAACAAGGAAAAACTAAAACATTTAAATAAACCGGATGAGAAGCTGGTGGAGAACTTCATCAAGGCATCCAGTAATGGTTTGCTGAAAGTATTTTCCAAGATGGGTATTTCCACTCATCAATCCTACCACGGTTCTCAGATTTTCGAGATAGTCGGATTGAGTAAGAGAGTGGTGGAAAAATGTTTCACCGGCTCCATCTCCCGCCTGGATGGGATGGGTTTTGATGAAATCGCTAAAGAGGTATTGAAACGACACACGCTCGCATTCCCGGATGCAGAAAATGGAACCCCGCATCTTGAAGTGGGCGGAAACTATCAGTGGAAACGCCGTGGTGAAGCGCATCTATTCAACCCGGACATGATACATTTACTGCAGTATTCCACCAAGAAGAACGATTATAAAATCTATAAGCAATACGCGGATAAAATAAACAACCAGGCAGAAAAAGCGATCACTTTGCGCAGTTTGCTGGATTTTGATTATTCCATTGCAACCCCTGTTCCGATAGAAGAGGTAGAGCCTGTAGAAAATATATTGAAACGTTTTGCTACCGGCGCCATGTCATTCGGTTCCATCTCACATGAAGCACATTCCACGCTCGCCATTGCGATGAACAGGATAGGCGGCAAATCGAATTGCGGTGAAGGCGGTGAAGATGAAATTCGTTTTGAGAAAAAGCTAAACGGTGATTGGGAACGTTCGGCTATCAAACAGGTAGCATCCGGCCGATTTGGTGTAACGAGTTATTACCTGGCAAATGCCGATGAATTACAAATCAAACTGGCACAAGGCGCTAAACCGGGTGAAGGCGGACAGCTGCCCGGCCATAAAGTGGATGAATGGATTGGAAGAGTGCGTCACTCTACTCCGGGCGTGGGATTGATTTCACCGCCGCCGCATCACGACATCTATTCCATCGAGGATTTGGCGCAATTGATTTTTGACTTAAAAAACGCCAACCCAAAGGCACGCATCAACACGAAACTGGTGGCTGAAGCGGGTGTGGGAACGGTAGCCGCCGGTGTTGCCAAAGCAAAATCTGATGTGATATTAATCTCAGGCTATGACGGCGGAACAGGTGCTTCCCCTATTTCTTCCATCAAACATGCAGGCTTGCCATGGGAACTTGGGTTGTCAGAAGCACATCAGACGTTGGTAAAAAATAATTTACGAAGCCGTGTCATACTGCAGACAGACGGACAGCTGCGAACCGGTAAAGACATTGCTTTCGCCACCTTGTTAGGTGCCGAAGAATGGGGTATCGCCACCGCTGCATTAGTGGTGGAAGGTTGTATCATGATGCGTAAATGCCATTTAAACACTTGCCCGGTAGGCGTCGCCACGCAAGACCCGATTCTGCGCTCCCGATTCACCGGCGACCCGCAGCATGTCATCAATTTCTTCACGTTTATTGCGAATGATTTAAGGGAATGGATGGCGAAACTCGGCTTCCGCACCATCAATGAAATGGTGGGACAAACCCAACTGCTGAAACGCAGAGACGGCATCCACCACTGGAAATATAAGCATCTCGATTTAAGTCCTGTTATTTTCAAAGAAGAAGCAGGGCCGGAAGTAGGTTTATTTAAACAGATGAGACAGGCGCATCCAACGGATGACGCAATACTGGATAAGAAATTAGTGGAAGCTGCCAGAGAAAGCCTGGAAAATTCCATTCCTGCTACAGGACATTTTAAGATCATCAATACGGACAGAACGGTGGGTGCTTTGCTCAGCAATGAGATATCCAACAGGCATAAAGGAACGGGATTGCCGGAAGACACGATTCAGTTTAAATTTACGGGCAGTGCCGGACAGAGTTTTGGCGCATTTACAGCACCGGGAATTACATTTGAGCTCGAGGGAGAAGCCAATGATTACTTTGGCAAAGGCTTATCCGGTTCGAAACTGATTGTCTATCCATCCACCAAAGCAAACTTTAAACCGAGTGAAAATATTATCATCGGCAATGTGGCGTTTTACGGCGCTACGAGCGGCGAAGCATATATCCGAGGCATGGCCGGCGAACGGTTTTGCGTTCGAAACTCCGGTGTAAAAGCCGTTGTGGAAGGTGTAGGCGATCATGGCTGTGAGTATATGACAGGAGGACTGGCAATCATTCTGGGCAAAACAGGCAGAAACTTTGCTGCCGGAATGAGCGGAGGCATAGCCTATGTTTATGACATGGAAAATGCTTTCCCGAAAAATATCAACAAGGAAATGGTGGAACTGGAAGATCCGGAAAATGAGGATTTGGAAACACTCCGGTTTTATATCGAACGCCATTTCAAATACACCAATAGCGATATCGCGAAGAATATCTTAGACAATTGGGAGGTTACATCCAAATTTTTTGTAAAGGTGATGCCGACCGATTACAAGAAAGTATTACGGGAGAGAAAAGCGCAAAAACAAAATATAAATGTATAAATGCGATGAGAAACTGCCTGCTTATATTATTCGTTTTACACTTTCATTTATCATCCCAAGCACAGGATTTTGAGTTTTTCTGGGATGACAACAAAGAGTACGAAAAGAAACACGTTAATGAACTGGTAAGCAGTTATAATGAAAGCAATTATACCTTTTTATTAGGCACAGGCCGCAATTACGGTTTTCTATCTATTAAAGATGCATATAAAATGAATTATCTGGATATGAGTCCGAAATCAGACATATATCCCTATATGATAAAGATGTCAGCTGATCAGAAATTTATCAGCAAAATAAATATCAAACCGGTAATAACGAATGAAAAAGATTATGAAATAGACGAGATTGCAAGACTAAAGAAGAACACTTTCATCCTATACAAGAATGAAAAAGATAAAAAGGGTCCGAACAGCTATTTTATCTATAAAATTGATCATTCAAACGGAAAATCATCTTTTGCCAGCTATTTCACACTGAGTAAGGATGAGCTTACTGAACACAACAGAACCAATTGTTTTATATCTGCCGATAGTTCGAAGACGTTCGTTCTTTTCCAGAAAATTACAAAAAAAGTGCCAGTTGAAAAAGATGAAATAAAAAGAATAGGAGGAACGCTTCTAAATGAGGATGGTGGAAAAATATGGTCTTTTCAAACAGTGCTGGAAGATTTCAAAGAAACCAACTGCAATATTGAAGAGGCTATTGTACTCCCGAATGGCGATGTGTATTTTACAGTCAAGGATTACAATGAAATAATGGTTGAATTCACCCTATCCGGCGCTTTAAGAAGTTATAAAGAAAAAATTGAACAGCCAGATAAGATTTACAAATTGAATTTCGACACGTATCTATATAAGATTTCTCAAAACGGAAAATCTGTTACAAAAATTAATCTCAACAGTTCAAGATACAACTCGCATTATCTCTTTTACAATGCACAAAGAAATGTTGTTGGTTTTGCCGGCATCACACATGACAATAAAGACATTCCCTATAGCGTAGAGTATGCCGAAATCAACCAGTATGATAATTCTGTAAGAACCAGCACCTGTATATTTCCGAAAGATTACATCGACAACATCAAAAAATACCTGGCATCCATAAAAAAATTCGATAATGAGGATAATGCCGAAAACAGACTCGTTCGGTTTATTAATCACATCAGCACTCAGGATAATACTTATATAGTGGCAGATTTTAACACTAGCCTCCATGTTTTTAACAGTTCATTCAGCAATGACTTTTATTTTAACGGTGATATCTACATCCTGACTGTCGACAACAATGGAAAAATCAGTTTTTACAACAAAGTAAACAGATTGTTTGCATTAGATTCTCACTTTTGCAAAAATACGGATTACAAACCTTATCCATTTCTCTATAATGGGAATATCTGCATTCTCAGAAACAGCACGGAAAGGGAAATTTCGGAAGAAAAGATCGAAAAGGGAAAAATATTCCCCTATAGAAAAGAATGGTCATTGGTACTGAACAAAGTTGAAAAAGATACTATACGTTCTCAAGAGCTGTTATCTACCTGTAATGATTTAAAAGTGGTGAACACATCATTCCTGTACAGAATGAGCGACTCCAAATTTTTATTTCAATATGAAGAGGGCAGGTGCGGAATATATGCTGTTCCGATGGAACATAAGTATTATTCCACTTTAATATTAAAATAGCAAGTCAACATTATATAAGATGGGAAAACCAACAGGATTTTTAGAATACACCAGAGAATTGCCGAAATACAGGGATCCGAAAGAGCGCATCCATGAGTACAAGGAATTCTACCTGGAATTTGCTGAGGAAAAAACCAAAACCCAGGCAGCACGCTGCATGGACTGCGGCGTTCCGTTCTGTCATAACGGCTGCCCGCTCGGAAATATCATTCCCGAATTCAATGACGCTGCCTATAACGGCGACTGGAAACTGGCGGCGGATATTTTATTATCCACCAACAACTTCCCGGAATTTACCGGCAGAATTTGCCCCGCTCCATGCGAAGCATCCTGCGTATTGGGTATCAACCAGCCACCTGTAGCCATTGAGCATATTGAGAAATCCATCATTGAAAAGGCATTTGAATTAAACCTGATACAACCCAATCCTCCTAAAGAAAGAACCGGAAAGAGAGTGGCGGTGGTTGGCTCCGGCCCTGCCGGATTGGCGGCGGCGGCTCAACTCAACAAAGCCGGCCACAGTGTTACCGTTTTTGAACGTGCCGACCACATTGGCGGACTGTTGCGTTATGGAATCCCGGATTTCAAACTGGAAAAACAATATGTGGAACGCCGGGTGAAACTGATGGAGGCGGAAGGCATTGCATTTAAAACAAATACCAATGTCGGCACAGATATTACGGCAGACGAATTAACCAATAACTTTGACGCTGTGGTACTTTCCGGCGGCTCCACCGTACCGAGAGATTTACCCATTCCCGGCAGACAGTTCAAGGGCGTATATCCCGCTATGGAATTCTTATCCCAGCAAAACAAACGCGTTGCGTCGATTGACACCATTATTGACCATCAGGGGAAAAAATATGAGAACGGGGATATCCTTGCAACCGGTAAAAATGTAATCGTTATCGGCGGCGGCGATACCGGCTCTGACTGCGTAGGTACTTCCAACCGTCATGGTGCGCAATCCGTGACACAGATAGAATTATTATCCAGACCACCTGAAACCAGGGCAGAAAGCACCCCATGGCCTTTATGGCCGATGATGCTGCGTACCTCTTCCTCACATGAGGAAGGTTGTGAGCGCCAATGGTCAATATTAAGTAAAGAATTTACGGGCAACGAAAAAGGTGAACTCACCGGACTAAAGGTAGCAGAGATAGAATGGAAAACCGTGGACGGAAAACCGCAAATGGTGGAAATAAAAGGAACCGAACGGATATTGCCCTGCGAACTGGCCTTGCTGGCAATGGGATTCGTCCACCCTCAGCACGACGGTCTGCTTCAGGAGTTAACTGTTGAACTGGACGAAAGAGGAAATGTGAAAGCCAACAATTATAAAACCAATGTAGATAAAATATTCACCGCCGGTGATATGAGAAGAGGGCAAAGTTTAGTAGTTTGGGCCATCTCTGAAGGAAGAGAATGTGCGCGGCAGGTGGACCTTTTTCTGATGGGTGAAAGCCTTCTGGAAGCAAAAGACGAAGGGCTGATGTATGTAAATGAATAACGTAATTGCGAGACACGCCCGCCTGACCGGACGGGCAGGAAGCCATCTAATGATTGCTTCACTTCGTTCGCAATGACGAAAATAAACTGCTGTTTTGCGCTTGCTGTGTTACAATAGTAGTAATCCCGAACTGAAAGGTTCGGGTTTTTTTATTTCTGTTCAGCATTTGCAGACTGCGTTTTACAACGTCTGCCAGCAGGCAGACAAAAGGCTATAACTTATAACTGTCATTTCCGTAAAAGCGGGAATCTCCTTCACTATTTGTGAGATTCCCTTTTTCAAGGGAATGACGCTTAATTATTTTCAATTATCTGTTGTTCTTCTTCGGTGATGCCGTATAATGCATACACCATCTCATCTATTTGTTTGTCTAAGTTGCTGCATTTTTGTTCGCTGGGCTTAGGTTTGGCACCTGTGACCAGCAGGGTTTTTTCGCGTTCGGACAGTATTGGTTAGACACGAACCACGGCATTCAGGAGAAAGATGGCAAATAACGTTTTACCATCAATACGCATCAGGGTGCCGGATTGGGAAATTCCAGGTGTATTTTTTCAATCTCCTTTAACACCTCTTCCGGCAATGTAACATGTATGCTGTCCGTATTTTCTTTAAGCTGAGCCATGGATGTCGCACCAATAATATTCGCCGTTAAAAACTTTCTGGAATTAATGAACGCCAAAGCCATTTGCGGAAATGAAAGCTGATGATCGGCTGCAAGTTGTGCATATCGTTCCACCGCTTTCATGGTATTCGGATGCGCATACCTCGAGAAATAATTCGGCCACAAGGTAAAACGCGCCCCATCCGGCCTGGTGCCTTTTAGGTATTTATTGGAGAGTAACCCGCCTGCCAGTGGTGAATAGGCCAGCAAACCTATGTTCTCCCGAATGGATATTTCGGACAGACCTATTTCAAATGTACGATTCACGAGGTTATACGGGTTCTGGATGGTGATGATTTTGGGAAGCTGTTCTTTTTCTGCGATACGAAGGTATTGCATGGTTCCCCAGGGAGTTTCATTGGAAATACCGATATACCTTATTTTTCCCTGCAGAATGAAATTCTGCAAAATATGCAACGTCTCTCTGAAATCGGTAACTGGGTCATCTGATTTGTGTTCATATCCCAAAGTACCGAAATAATTAGTTGGCCTTTCCGGCCAGTGCAGCTGATACAAATCGATGTAATCGGTTTGCAAACGTTTCAGGCTGTCATTCAGCGCTCTGGTGATATTTTCTT
The DNA here is from genome assembly GCA_016719635.1 of Sphingobacteriales bacterium. Taxonomy (NCBI): domain Bacteria; kingdom Pseudomonadati; phylum Bacteroidota; class Sphingobacteriia; order Sphingobacteriales; species Sphingobacteriales bacterium. The sequence goes on from JADJYT010000002.1 coordinate 470,694, forward strand.
TATTGAATTTCGGTCCCAATCCAATATGCGGCAATCCTGCACTTGGCCCCGCCACTTTGGACGCAATGATTAGGTCGTCGCGCTTTTGTCGTTTTTTGAGCCACGTGCCTATTATCCGTTCCGTTGAGCCTTGTGTATCCGCTTTAGAAGGCACCGAATACATTTCAGCGGTATCAATAAAATTGATCTGTTGTTCAACAGCGTAATCCAATTGCTCGTGTGCTTCCGTTTCTGTATTTTGTTCTCCCCAGGTCATTGTACCGAGGCAGATCTTACTCACTTTGATATCGGTATCCGGTAACAGGTTGAATTGCATCATTTCATTTTTACAAGTATAGGAATTTTTAGTCTAATGAACAGAAAATAAAAAACCTTCAACGAGTAACATTGAAGGTTTCTGAAAGTTGTGATTCGGATTATATCTTAATCTTCTGACACGATACTGGCAGAAATAAATTCCCTGTTAAGCCGCGCAATATTTTCCAGAGAAATCTCTTTTGGGCATTCCGCTTCGCAGGCACCTGTATTGGTACAGCTGCCAAAATCCTCCTTATCCATTTGTGCAATCATATTGAGGGCACGACTATGACGTTCCGGATGCCCCTGCGGCAGTAATGCCAACTGGGATACTTTAGCCGAAACGAACAACATCGCCGATGAGTTTTTACAGGCAGCCACGCAGGCGCCGCAACCGATACAGGCAGCTGCCGCAAATGCTTTGTCAGCCTTATCTTTCTCCACAGGAATGGCATTCGCATCCACTGCATTTCCCGTATTCACCGAAATATAGCCGCCCGCCTGAATGATTCTGTCGAATGCTGCACGGTCGACTACTAAATCTTTGATAACCGGAAAGGCTTTTGCTCTCCACGGTTCCACCACTATCGTATCGCCGTCTTTAAAGGCACGCATGTGTAACTGACACGTGGTGGTGCCATGCCATGGCCCATGCGGGCGACCATTGATATACATAGAGCACATACCGCAGATACCTTCACGGCAGTCATGGTCAAAAGCAATCGGTTCTTTATTCTCCGCGACCAATTGTTCATTTAATACATCAAACATCTCCAGGAACGACATTTCAGACGAAATGTTTTTTACCTGATAGGTTTCCAGGCCACCTTTGTCCTCTTTATTTTTTTGTCTCCACACTTTTAAAGTGAGGTTCATGTTGTAATGCTGCATATTGATTTCAGTTTGTAATTTTATAATCAGCAATAGCCAATTATTCTAATCCTATTCTATTTATAACTTCTTGCTGCTATTTTAATGTTTTCGTATACCAGTTCTTCCTTTTGTAAATTCCAGTTGCTCTCTCCGGCAAATTCCCAGGCTGCCACATACTTGTAGTTTTCGTCATCCCGCAATGCCTCCCCTTCTTCTGTCTGTGATTCTTCACGGAAGTGACCGCCGCAGGATTCATTTCTGTTCAATGCATCTTTGCACATCAACTCTCCCAACTCGATAAAATCAGCCACACGACCTGCTTTATCCAATTCAGGGTTGAATTCCTCCACACTTCCCGGTATTCTGACATCACTCCAGAATTCTTTTTTCAATGCCTGTATCTCTTCAATCGCTTCCTGCAATCCCTTTGCATTTCTTGCCATACCACATTTTTCCCACATGATTTTACCCAGACGCTTATGAAAACTTTCCACGGATTTAGTTCCTTTGATATTCATCAGCATATGGATTCTGTCAGCGGTGGCTTTTTCCGCTTCTAAAAACTCTGGGCTATCTGTTGGAATAGGTTTAACGGCAATTTCATCTGCCAGGTAATTACCCATTGTATAAGGAATTACAAAATAGCCGTCTGCCAATCCCTGCATCAGTGCTGAAGCACCCAAACGGTTGGCACCGTGGTCAGAGAAATTACATTCACCTAAAGCATACAAACCCTGAACGGATGTCATCAATTCATAATCTACCCACAAGCCACCCATGGTGTAGTGTACCGCAGGATAGATACGCATAGGCACTTCATATGGATTCTCGCCGGTGATTTTCTCATACATGTCGAAAAGGTTACCGTATTCTTCTTTCACGACTTCCTTACCCAACTTCACTAAAGTCGCTTCATCGGGATTTTCAATACCTAACTTGGACGCTTCCGCACGGCCGTATTTATTGATTAAGTTGAATCTGAAATCAAGGTAAACGGCCTGTTTGGTCGTTCCTACCCCATATCCCGCATCACATCGTTCTTTAGCCGCACGGGATGCTACATCTCTCGGAACTAAGTTTCCAAAAGCCGGGTATCTTCTTTCAAGATAATAATCGCGTTCGTCTTCCGGAATTTCGTTTGGTTTACGGTTATCGTCTTTATTCTTCGGCACCCATATACGTCCGTCATTTCTCAAGGACTCTGACATCAGCGTTAGCTTGGACTGATGGTCGCCGGAAACCGGAATACAGGTGGGGTGAATCTGGGTAAAGCACGGATTACCGAAGAAGGCTCCTTTTTTATGCGCTTTCCAGGCTGCTGTAACATTAGAACCCATCGCATTGGTGGACAGATAAAATACGTTTCCGTAACCGCCTGTACACAATAAGACGGCATGTCCGAAATGGCGCTCCAGTTTTCCGCTCACTAAATCTCTTGCTATGATTCCTCTAGCTTTGCCGTCTACCTTTACAATATCCAGCATTTCATGACGGACATATTGTTTTACATTACCCAATGCCACTTGTCTTTCGAGTGCAGAATAAGCACCTAACAATAACTGCTGGCCTGTTTGCCCAGCCGCATAAAAAGTACGTTTTACCTGTGTACCGCCAAATGAACGGTTATTCAATAAACCGCCATATTCACGGGCAAAAGGAACACCCTGAGCCACACATTGGTCAATGATGTTTACAGATACTTCCGCCAAACGGTGTACGTTTGCCTCACGGGCGCGATAATCACCCCCTTTAATCGTATCATAAAATAACCGGTACACGGAGTCACCGTCATTTTGATAATTCTTGGCAGCATTGATACCGCCTTGTGCTGCGATAGAGTGCGCACGTCTCGGAGAATCCTGAAAGCAAAATACCTTCACCTTATAGCCAAGCTCTCCCAATGAAGCAGCCGCAGAAGCACCGGCTAAGCCTGTACCCACAATGATGATTTCGAGTTTACGCTTGTTGGCCGGATTGACAAGTTTGACATGACCTTTATAGTCTTCCCATTTTGTCTCTATATCTCCTGCCGGTATTTTTGAATTTAACGCCATTTTATCTTGAATTAAAATCGTTTGAATTATTGTACAATCCCAAAAAATAATGCCACTGCAATCGCTGTAAACAGGCCTGGAATGATGATAGAAAATGCCGTCCCCAGTGTTTTTATGATGGGTGTATATTTTTTATGGTTTAGCCCCAAAGTCTGGAATGCACTCTGGAAACCATGCAAGAGGTGATATCCTAAGGAAACGAAGCCCAATAAATAAGGTATTACAATATACCATTTCGTCAACGCTTCCTTTACTTCTTCAAATGGATTTTCTTCTTCGCCGGTTATATACAAGGCTTTTTTGGTATGCAGCCAGAAATCAGACATATGCAATACCAGGAAAATCAACAGCAACGTTCCCAGTAATGTCATGGAACGGCTGTACCATTTGCTGTTTGCGCTGGCGGCAGATACGGCATATCCAACCGGGCGTTTTGATTTATTATCAAAATGCAGTTTCAAGGTCATGCTGATGTGTGCCAGTAAACCCAGTATCAGTACAATTTCCATGATGCGAATCACCCAGTTGTGTGACATGAAATACGCTGCCGTATTAAAGGTTTCCCCGCCATCATTCAATAAGATGGTAGAATTGATGCCTGCGTGTACAACCAGAAAGCTGATAAGAAATAAACCTGTGAGACCGACTATGATTTTTTTGCCGATGGATGAACTTAAAAAATTTTCTTTTGCCATGATAGTATGATTTCAAAAAACCGTCGCAAAATTAACAGTTAATGAGTGAAATATGTTTTGATGTGCATTAAATTTTTGCACATCTTTTGTTTAGAAAGATTCTAAATAAATAAACACAACAACAGCTAAGATTATTTACTGCCTATTATGCCGGAATGCAGGCCGTACTTACTTGTGAGTATCAAGTAATCCAGACACCAAATCAATGTATTTCTGCATGGCTTCTTCTTTGGACAAGCCGGCTTTGTCTTTCCAGGCATTCCACTTAAACTGTCCTTTGATATCGAACATACCAGGTTTTGAGGTCGTATTGTCACCGTCTGTTGCCTGTTTAAAAAAGGCATATAAATCCAGTAACTGGGTGTCACTTGGTCGTTTGGTCAATGTTTTTACATCTAATTGTGCCTGTTCAAACTGATTATCTAAGCTCATATTTTTAATTTTGCTTAAATTTAGAAAATGATTTTGAGATTAGCCTCATAATTCAACGGCTCTCTCTTCTTTTTTCAAATTTGAATCAGCCTGAAAAACTGACCCAAAATGTACTTTAATGAAGAAATTCCAATTTGCCTTTTTAATCTGTATCCCACTGATCTGGTTTTTTTTCAAACTATTGCCTGTTTATACTCATCCGGCAGACTGCTCCACGCCCAATTTCATGTATGCAGAGAATATCGAACAACTTAAAATCTGGTGTTTTGATGCGGACAGCACCATTCGTTTCGACGACAGTTCGAACTTTCTGTATGTGGTAAGCATCTGGTTGCTGATACACTTCTTTCAGTTTACCACCGTAAAGGCCGCAATGGCTATTTCTGCATTCAGTATGTTCACATCTGTTTATCTGCTGCACAGAACCATCGATTCCAGATTTTGGAACATACAATTGTTGGTGGTGGGTTTGTTGTTCATGAGCACACAAATATGGGCAGGTGTACTGGGAGATGAAATCATTTTCCAAGGCATGTTGTGGCTGCTGGTGATACATTCCTTTTGGAAACACCGCTATATCGGTATGTTATTCTGGAGTTCAGTCAATATCATTGCAAGCCCGGATAACCTGTTCATTGTTCTGCCGCTTATCGTTGTCAGCTTTTGGGATATCCTTTTATTAAAAGAACGGGACAAAAGAAAATTTATCATTCGAAGGATACGCAGAACCATAACATTCTTCCTGTTCCCCATAATTATATTTTACACGGACCGTTATTTGTACTTTGGAAAGATCCTTCCGTATAACTGGCTGCATCATTCAGTGGAAACAGACAGGTATTTCGGTTTCTTTAACCTGGAAGCATTTAATGTTACCAAACATTATCTACGCTTCTATACCCTTCCTCTCCTTATTGGCATCGCCTTTTATTTTCTGAAAGAATTCAAAAGTCTGAACATACGTTATTGGGCATTAGCCGTCTCTTTTTTATTTATTCCCATTATTTATAACTGCACATTTACACAGGATGAGAACCTGGGATACAAGAATATGTACAGCATTTATCTCGGTTTAATTACACTGTCACTGCTGTTTATACGTGATTTCCGTTCGATTTCCCAGGCTGTAACAACAGCGGTATTCGTGCTCTTTTTCGGATTTAAATTTGCCTTCATATATTTCGAAAATACGTTACAGAGCGCCAACAACAACGAATATTATCTGGCGAACGATCTGGCAAAAGTCCACAATGGCAAAGTTATCCTCTATTATGATAATTTTATTCCCTGGCTGACGGAATGGCAAACTACATTCGCCAGCGGTAAACATACGAAATCAGGGGAAAAAATGACAACCAAGGAACTAACGGCGTCCCTGGCAGACGTTATCATTACTGAAAACCAAGACGACATCCTACTGCTGAAAGAAAAATATGACCTTTTTAAGATTCCGAAGAATACACGTCAGTATCAGAGGGAAATTGCTCCGGATAATTCACTGGATAAATTCTTTTATAAGTATTCCCGGAAATCGAAACTCAATATAAATGACCGGTATACCATGATGGTTTGGAAATTTGGCAACAATTACCAAGATATTAAGAAGATGCTGGAACAGCACGGTGGGAAGAAACTGGATTAATTTGAGTCGAATTTTTTCAAGTAAATTCCGTATAAAAAATAACCCCGCAAATGCGGGGTTATTTTAAATCACTGTATCTGCAATTATTACTTAGTGAGCATAATTGGTTTTACATAGTATTTACCTTCGGATGTCTCCAATCGGATGAAGTAGATACCTGCCGGTTGTTTACTTCCATTGAACTGATACTGATTTTCTTTGTTGGCGGTTACTGCGCCATCGAAAATTTTCTCAACTTCCTGCCCGACATTATTGTATACTGCCAATCGCAAAATTACATCTTTAGGGCTTGAAAAGCTTATCGTCGCATTATCACTGAATGGATTTGGATAAGCTTTTATTTCCAATGCTGCTGATACCTGAAGAGCAGGCTGTGGTTTAACATCCGTTGCCTGTGAGTTCAGACGGAATATCGGTGCTCCGGAGTCAATGACACACGGACAGGCTGTATTTTCATACCAGTATGTATAATCACCGCCAACTACTTTCTTGGCGATAAACTTACCTGTCATTACACTTGGAACAGACGCCGTTGCATTCTGAGTCTGTATATTGCCATTCGGTGCGAAGATGGTTGCCATAACAGCTGCTCCCTTATTGATGGTTACATTCCCATTTACATGGAAAGTTACCTGCATGCCATCCGGATTAATTGTCGGGTTATCTCCTGCCGACATATCGTTCCTGATTCTCAATTTTGTACATGACTGTGCAAACCTAATTGTGGAATTCTTTTTCAACTCCAATCTGTCTGTCAGATTAAGTACAGATGCGCTCACAATCAACGTTGCATCATCCCCTATCACTATCTTATGTTTTAAGGTATCGTCTACTCCAAGAACCATCGTTGTTCCGTTGGGGACATTTACATCCACATTGCTTGCATATGAGATATTTCCTTCAAAGGTAATGGTGGTAGCAGATGCCACACCATATACTGTGTCTGATGCCGTTCCTCCTCCGCTAAGCGTAATAATAGGCGCAATCACAAACGCATCGTCGTCATAAACACTTGAACTTTCCACCGTCGCCTTTCCGCTTGGTTTCGTAATTCCGATGGAGCCGCTGAATACGGTATCAAATTTACCGATATTTATCTCATCACTGGCAAGTATGGTAAATGTTGATACGATAATATCACCACTCACTATTGCTGTTGCTCCGGAATTATCTGTCACTGTCACGCTGTACGTTCCAGGTGCAAGATTACTGATAGTCTGTCCTGTCTGACCATTACTCCACAAGTAGCTATATGGTCCCGTTCCACCAGTTGCCATAGCCGTTAAAGAGCCATTGCTCTCTCCGTCGCAGCTCACATCCGTAGAAGCTATCATCCTTGCAAACAGGCCGGATGCAACAGAACAGCTGCCGCATTGTGTATTGGCATTCCAGTCCGTGTATTCTCCTTTTTCAATTTTTTTCGCAATAAACAAACCGGTCATGGTGGTGCGATTCGTAGATTTCCCCTTCACTTTTATATGTTCATCTTTTGCATAGAGTGTTGCGAGCACCTTGGAACCTTCCTGAATATCCACATGTTTTTGCGCGAAGACTGTTACCCCTAAACCATCCGGATTGAAGCGTGAATTTCTCTTCAGGTGTAAATGTTCTTTCAGCCTGACTTTCGTACATTGCATAAATTTAATCACTGCAAACTCCTTCGTCTCCAACTTTCTGATATTTACCACAGGCTGTGTAAAAATCACCACACCTGCCTTTTCAATCTTAATCTCATTGTAGATAGTATCTGTTAAAATCACGGTTTGTCCTGCATTCACCCTGATATTATTATTGCTGGAATAAGGATTTGTTTCAAAAGCAGGTATCGGAGCTGAAGCAACCGTATGAATTTGTGTGGTTGCAACCCCTCCGCTGTTAACATCAATATTCACAGCCTGTACAAAAGTGCCCGGTGCAGTTACAGTAGTATACTCCTCAATTTCTGCTTTACCGGTCAAGGTAGTGATACCAATTCCTCCACTTTGTACATTGCTGTGATGTAAGTGGACTTCCTCGCTGGCTAACATGACATAATTATAGAGTGAGCCGCCCGTCACTGTAACTGTTGATGAACAGGTTGATGTATTTCCATTCACATCTGTTACCGTAAGTATGATAGTGTTTGCACCGGTATTGCTGCAATTGAAAGATGCCTGGGATATACTTTTTGAAGTTATGCCGCATGCATCTGAAGAACCGTTATTAATATCTGTTGCCTTTATGGAAACATATCCGGTAGAATCCAGTGATACGGTAAGATCCTTACATATTGCCGTAGGCGGAACTGCATCTACTACGGTAACGGTTGCACTACAGGTAGCTGTATTTCCATTTGCATCTGTAACAGTCAGTATTACCGTATTTCCTGAACCGGATAAACCTTCATGATTTGTTATTCCGTGTACTCCGGATGTACAATTAAATGCAGTCTGGTTCAGGGATAATCCTGTTATGCCGCAGGCATCGGATGAACCGTTGTTTACCTGAGCCGGCGTTATACCTCCATTGCCGCTGGCATCTAAATATACGGTCACATCCTGACAAACAGCTATTGGTGCGGTGTTATCTATAGCTGCTAAAATGGTTGCACTTGCTGAAGCGGTACATCCATTTGCATCTGTCACTGAAAAATTATAGGTTCCCGGATTAAGATCAGTTGTAGTGTCTCCGCCAAAAGTATATGTTCCGGAACCACCTGTAACTGTTAATGCAACACTTCCTTTACCTCCGGGGCAAACAGGATGAGTGGGAGTAGCTGTTAGTACCAGATCACAAGGAGCGGTACACGCTGAAGTAGTTTGAAACCCTGGCGTATTTATTTCTGAATCCGTTCCATTCACCAACCATGGCAGGTATGTCACAAAGCTGTTTGTTTTATAATTGACAACTGCCGTGTCGGTTGATCCCCACCAGTTACAGGTAGCCGTAACGATGCCTCCCGCTGATCCATAAACCACCCTGGGTGTACCACCCAAAATACTGTTGTGGTACAGAACGTTTCCTGTCTTGGCCGAGTTCACCCAAAATGCATAGGTGATAGCAGCATCGAAAAAGTTCTCGCTAACCATATTATCCGCGCTTTCCGCATAGATACCGCGTCCATTCTCAAAGATATTTTTTGTGATGGTATGGCCACCGCTGCCCAGTGCCATAGACGGCGAATTATTTACAAATTTATTATCACTGATCAGGCTGCCGACCGTAATGGAACTCTGGAAGATCATACCACCGCCCTGGTATAAGGAAGGAGGTGTATTGTTATCAAAAATATAGTTCCGGCTGAATGTCCCGGATGCGGCCGTTCCGTCAATTTGCAGAGCCCAATAAGTGAAGTGGCTGAAATTGTTGTCGGTCACCAACCAGTTGATATCACTACCGGCATAAATACCGGATGTTCCTGTTGAAATATGGCCTGCTCCAAAATTTCCGCCATCAAAAATATTGTTTTTGATATCGAAAGTACCCAGGCAAGAACCGCAATTCAAAGTCTTTCGAACAGCCGGTGTGGCATTCATCGTGAAGCCGTCCAGGGTAAACCCGGTCACGGTCGTTGGGAAGCCTAAGGAGATCGATCCATTAATGACGGACTCCGCACCGCGGGCACCTGCGTATTTTCCGGATGGGATACCTGCATTCGCACCTAAAATGGTCAATCCGCTTTTAACGATAGTCACATCTTCATTATACGTGCCGGCTGCTACGGTAATCGTGTGTCCATTTAAGGTAAGCGGATCACTAACAGCCGATTGTATGGTGCAATAATAGATACCGGTGTTGACGTTCTGTACGGGGCCGCTGGCCAATCCATTCGGAACAGTAGCCGCAGCCGTAGCCGTGCATCCGTTCAGGTCAGTGACAGTTGCCGTATAGGTTTGAGAAGGGTTCAACCCTGTTGCTGTTGAAGCAGTTTGAACAGGGACTGTATTCCAGGCAAAGTTGTATGAACCGGATCCTCCGCTCACCACTGAAACCGTCGCTGTTCCGTCAGAGCAAATGTTGGCCTGAGTGGTGGAAGTAGTGAGTTGTAAATTACAAGGCGCTAAACAGACTTCCGTGGTCTGGAACCCGGGCGTACCGCCATCCGTATCGGTTCCGCTGGTCAGCCAGGGGATAAAAGATACCAAGCTTGTATTGTTGACCTTAGGCGTGTTGGCCGCCAGGGTGGTTGCACCCCACCAGTTGCAGGTGGCATCAACCTTGAAAGCAGCCGAATATCCGGCAACCGAATACCCAAGGCGGCTACCGCCTCCAAAATAGTTATAGTGCAATGCATTGGGATGTAAGTATGCATCAGCGTTAGTAGCATAGGCATATCCATCATTCAGGAACACGTTGCCCGTAGTATTACTGTTGGGACCTTGTGAATTGATGGCATTACCAACGCCTGTAAATTCGTTATTGGTGATCGTATTATTACCGTTATACATGATAATAGCAGCACTGGAATAGCTCACATTGGCCATATCAAACAGGTTGTCTGTGATCAGCATTCCCGGCGTACTATTCAGGTTGGTTGAACCTAATTTTATGGCGGATCTTAAATTGTTGTAAAAATTATTGCCGCTGATAGTGCCGGAAGCTACAGAAGCTCCTTGCTGTATAAAGATGGCATCGCCCGCACCAACATTATTAAAACCACTGAAAGTGTTATCGGTAATGGTTAATGTCGGAAGCACCACCGCAGCTTGTAAATTCAGCGCATTACAGTTTGTTTTGCCGGTTGTATTCGAGAAGATGTTGTTTGTGAGTGTATACGAATTAAGTCCGGCGATAGTACCTGGTTGTGTGATGATAGATGCATTAACACCCAGGTCTAAGGTGAATCCATCAATTGTTAAGTCTGTAACACCCGTGTTATTCTGAATTTGGCCAAAAATAATGGATTCTGGCCCCCTGGCACCGGGATATCTTCCGGCTGGGATGCCTGCATTAGCGCCTAAGAAAGTCAGGCTCTTGGAGGTGGTTAAATTCTCCGTATATGTACCGGGATCTACCTGTATCGTGTGGCCGCTTAAAGTCGCCGCATCATTGATAGCCGACTGGATGGTACAATAATGCAATCCGGTATTGATATTATGCACCGGGTTCAGCGGGGAATTGACGATTGTTACGTTTGCCGTATTGCTACATCCATTTAAGTCTGTAACAATTACTGTATATGTTCCCGGGTTCAGGCCGATAGCAGTTTGAGTTGTTTGAACCGGAGACGTATTCCAGGAATAAGTGTAAGGACCGGTTCCGCCGCTGGTCACGTTTACAGTTGCCGTATTACTACAAGCTGCTTCTATTTTTGAAACGGAGATCTGCAGGTCGCATGGAGCCGCACATCCGGCTGCCGGCTGAAACCCTGCTATTCCCAAATCAGTATCCGTTCCGCTGGTCAACCAGGGTTTATAATTCACCAGGCTTCCAAAGCTAACTTTGGAAGCAACAACGGACGGTGTTGTACTACCCCACCAGTTACAGGTTGCCTCTACGACAACCCCCGTAAATCCTGACACCTGTTTATTACCACCTGATCCGGCACTCAAAATACTGTTGTTAACCAGTACGTTTCCGGTTTTTGCCGCATTCAGTGCAAACGCATAAGTAGAATTAGTAAAGAAATTTTCAAAAACCTGGTTATTAGCGCTTACACAATAGATCGCGCCGCCGGTACCCTCAAAAGTGTTTTTCGAAACGATATTATTGTCATCTCCCAGAATGATACCATCACTGATAAACAAATTGTCCGTGATCGTTTGACCGGAAGTCTCGTCACTCTGGAAATTCATACCATTTCCATTATTCATCAGCTTGTTGCCGCTGAAAACGCCCGGTCCCATCCCCGTAGGCAATGGCCCGTCCATTAATAAGGCATTCGATTTATAATTTGTAAAATAGTTATCGGTAACAAACCAGGTAACACCAATGCCTGTGTAAATAGCATTATTAGCGGTATAAGTTCCGCCGTCAAAAATATTATTCCTGACATTTATAGTACCTGTACCGCCCAGGTTGCAATTTAATGAACTGGTACTGTTGGCCGCTGATTGTATGGTAAATCCGTCCAGTGTCAGAACACCCACTACAGCGGATGTTTTGATATATCCGTTAATGACGGATTCGGCTCCACGTACACCGGGATATTTACCAGCGGAGATACCGGCATTGGCTCCATTTAAGGTTAATGGCTTGTTAATGGTGATGATGCTTTCATTATAAACACCCGCATCGGCAGATATTACATCGTTCGGAGATGCCGCATTCACTGCTTGCTGGATCGTGCAGTAATTGATTCCGCTGGTTAAATTATGCACCGGACCCGTTAGGGCGTTGGCTACTACGACATTGGCCGTTGCCGAACATCCGTTGACATCCTTAACCGTTACGGTATAAGTTCCTGCAGACAAACCGCTTATCGAAGCCGTAGTCTGTGCGGGGATAGTGTTCCATGAATATGTATAAGTGCCTGTACCGCCGCTGGCCACCGAAACGGAAGCCGTTCCATTGCCACAGATAGTTTCATCCGTTACTGTTGTGGAAAGCTGAAGGTTGCAGGGTGCCAGGCATACCTCTGTGGTTTGGAAACCCGGGGTGATGAGATCCGAGTCCGTTCCATCCGTCAGCCACGGCGCCATGATCACCTGGGTGGCATTGTTTATCCGGGTAGCCGGAGGTGTAACAGTTCCCCACCAGTTGCAGGAAGCGGTAGTCACACTACCAGAATATCCGGTAATGATAACTGACGTTGCTGTGGCACCACCAAGAAAACTATTATTCACCAGCACATTCCCGCTAAAATTAGCAGTTAACTGAAATGCAGAACTTGTATTCAGAAAAATATTTCCGCTAATTGTATTGTTAGCGCTGGCTGCTGAGATCGCAGGCCCACCCGGTCCTTCAAATTGATTTTTACTTACGGTATGATTGCCACTGGCCAGGGACATAGCTTTTTGTCCGGAAAGTGGATTGATAAACCGGTTGTCCGTGATCAGCTGGCCGGTTAACACCGTATTGGGATATGACAACTCGGTGGCCGCATTTGCCGCAATACTGTTATTGGTGACGAGGTTGCCGCTGAACGTTCCCGCGCCGATATTACCGGCTATACTGATATTGGTACTAACATAGTTACTGAAACCGTTATCCGTGATAAACCAGGTTAAATTGGCGGAAGCAACGGAAATGGCGGAGGTTGCCGCAATATTTTGGCCGCTGAATACATTATTCTTCAAATAGATGCTTGCCGGCACCGTGAAACTACCGGAAGTAATAATATTGACAGGCCTGGTGGCCGTAGCATTCATCCTAAAACCATTCAGAGTAAAATCGGTAAAAGTTACAGAAGCCGTCAGGGTAAACCGGCCGTTTATGACCGATTCGGCACCCCGGGCCCCGGCAAACCTGCCGGCGGATATATTGGCATTGGCCCCGTTGATGGTTAAGGGTTTATTGACCGTTATGACGCCAGTCGTAGGCACTTCATCATATGTGCCGGCCGGAACGTCAATAACCGCATTGGCCGGAGCCGCATTTACAGCGGCCTGAATAGTTGCAAAACTTCCGCTGCCATTAATTGTAATCTGAGCATTGGATGTAAGAACAAATGTTCCCATCAGCACCAGTATAAGTGATAAATTTCTAAAACAACAGTCTGAAAACCGTTCTTTTTTTCGGTAAAAATGATTTTTCATGGTAAATGATTTTATCTGATTAACTAAATACATAGAATAGTTTAAATAGCTCCATACTTCGTTAGATGAGCCTGAATACTAATTGAAAATAATTGTTTAAAGATTAAATAAAAATTCCCCTAATTATTTAACAAAAGTAAATGTATTGACAAAAATCAACAATTGCAACAGATTTGTATATTTCTATGTGATTTAAGTGAAAATATACTAAAATTAGGTAGTATAATAACCCAAATTAGCTATTTCTGACTAGAAGTTTGTAGTCCCTGCGAGAATCCCTGTCTGCCGACAGGCAGGGAACGTGCATGAACAGTTTAGAAAACTGCGGTACTATCTTCGACAAAACGTACCATTCGGTAAGGGCGGACATTGAACTATAAGTCCTATTTATCTTTCAGATATCTCCTGCCGGCAGCAGATTTAAAGTATTTTTCTCTCCTAACCGCTTCCTCCCTTGTGCTAAAACTTTCAAAATATACTATTCTGAACGGTATAAATGATTTGATTGACTTTGTATTTCCTGCATTATGTTCTTACAACCGTTTGTCTAAATCCTCACAATGACCTTTATAGAAAAAGTCGTGATGTATACTTTTTATAACGTATGCATAAAACATTTCTTTAATGGTAGTCTCGACAAGAATCGAACTTGTAGGAACAGTTTAGGAAACTGCTGTTCTATCCATTGAACTACGAGACCAAAATTAGAATAGCATACTGCTGTTCTATCCCCGCCCGAACGTACCGTTCGGTACGGGCGGGCATTGAACTAAGGTACCTATTTAATTACATTTCCGGCACTTACACCATCCGCTTTCACAAAATACAATTTTCCGTCTGCATCTTCCGCCATCAGTATCATGCCGTTGCTTTCAATGCCGCGTAATTTTCTGGGCACTAAGTTAATCAATACCGATACATCCTTCCCAATTATTTCTTCAGGCTGAAAATGCTCCGCAATACCGGACACAATCGTACGCTGTTCCATACCTATATCCACAGTCAGTTTTAACAGCTTATCCGCTTTCTCCACTTTCTCAGCCGTCAGGATTTTTCCGGTACGGATATCCATCCTGGAAAAATCATCGTACTGAATTTGAGATTTGAGTGGCATGAATGCTGATTGAGTACCCTGCGTCATTTCGACGTCAGGAGAAATCTGCCGGATTTGTTGTTTGGTCTTATTCAACTTATCTATCTGGAAAGCGATTTGCTCATCTTCGATTTTTGGAAATAAAATTTCAGATGGGTTTATTTTGGTGCCTGCTGGAATAATTTGAATTATTTTACCATTCCTAAAATCATTTAACCCTGATTCATTATATTCAACTTGAATATGCATAATACTTTCTATCTTTTTAGCAGTTTTAGGTAGTAGTGGTTTTAAAACATAGGCTAATGCCCCCACAAACTGAGAAGCTATATACATAATTTCCGCGACTCTAATTTCATCTGTTTTGATTAGCTTCCATGGCTCATTTTCTTGTAAAAATATATTTCCTAATGTTGACAATTGCATTACCTCAAACATTGCCTCTCTGAACCTGAAGCCCGTACCCCAAGTAATAGTACCAGTCTCTTCATGCGTTGAATATCTTCCGCCTATTAAGCTGCTTATATGATATATCTTTTGGTCAATTTGTTCAAATAACACATCATATATCATATTACCTCTTTGAAGTGTATATTCCGGAACTACACCCCCATAAAACTTATGCAATAAATCAGAAACACGTTTTACAAAATTCCCTAAGTTATTTCCCAGTTCACTATTTACTCTATTCTGAAAATCCTGCCAGGTGAACTCACTGTCTTTGTTTTCAGGCATATTCGCAATGAGCGTATAGCGCAACTCGTCTTCCCTGCCCGGGAAATCCTGCAAATACTCATGCAGCCAAACAGCCCAATTCCTGGAAGTGGAAATCTTATCACCCTCGAGGTTCATGAATTCATTCGCCGGCACATTGTCCGGTAAAATATACTGCCCGGTGGCTTTTAAGATGGCCGGAAAGATGATGCAGTGAAATACAATATTATCCTTACCGATAAAATGTATCAGCGTCGTGTCTTCATACTGCCAGTATTTTTTCCAGTCGTCTTCCCGTGCACCTTCAAAGCTTCTCCTATTGTAGGAAAACTCCGTTTGGCCCGTTGCCTTTTCCCGGAACAATTGTTTGGTGGCGGAAATATAGCCAATCGGCGCATCGAGCCACACATAGAGCACCTTACCTTGGCTGCCTTCAATTTCCGGTGGTACCGGAATTCCCCAGTCCAGATCTCGGGTCATTGCTCTCGGCCTCAGTCCGTCATTGATCCAACTTTTGCATTGTCCGTATACATGGTTCTTCCAAACATCTTTTTTCGTTTCCAGCCAGGCCGCGATTTCATCCTGCTGTTCATCCAGTCTTAGAAACCAGTGTTTGGTTTTTTTCAGTACCGGCTGATGGCCGCTGATGGTGGATGTAGGATTAATCAGGTCGGTCGGATTCAGCGAGCTGCCGCATTTTTCGCACTGGTCGCCGTATGCATTCTCATTGCCGCACTTTGGGCAGGTGCCGATGATATATCTGTCGGCCAGAAACTGCTTTGCCTCCTCATCGTAATATTGTTCGCTTTCGATGATTTCAAAAGCATTCTTTTCATTTAATATCCGGAAAAATTCCTGCGAGGTATCATAGTGTACCTTTTCGGAAGTACGGTGATAAATATCGAAAGAGATACCGAATTTCTCAAAACTGTCCCGGATGATGGTGTGGTATTTATCTACTATTTCTTTCGGTGTCGTATTTTCCTTTTTAGCTTTAATGGTAATGGCCGCCCCATGTTCATCGCTGCCACATACAAAAACGACATCCTCTCCCTTCAGCCTCAGATACCGGGCATAAATATCCGCCGAAATGTATGCCCCGGCCAAATGGCCGATATGCAAAGGTCCGTTGGCATAAGGCAGTGCAGCGGTAATGGTGTATCGTTTCGGTTGATTCATGGCGCAAAGTTATAAGTTATAAGTTATAAGTCAAACGTTCTTTAGAGGAAGAATAATTCATTTTTTAGTTTATCCTTTTTACTTTTACAATATGATACGTCCACCCTACCTGAAAAAAGGCGACACCATCGGCATCACCTGTCCGGCAAGAAAAATCCCACTGGAAGACATTCAGTCAGCCATCAACACACTGGAAAGCTGGGGATTCAACGTGCTATTGGGCGAAACCATTGGAATGGAGGATCATCAGTATGCCGGGACAGACGTTGCCAGGCTGGCGGATTTTCAGCGCATGCTGAACAACCCAAAGATAAAAGCCATTTTGGCGGCACGGGGAGGTTATGGTACCGTCCGTATCATGGACGACCTGGATTTCCGTGCATTTATGGACAAACCGAAATGGATAGCCGGTTTTTCCGACATCACTTTTTTTCACGCACAACTCAATTGCAATATTGGCGTGGAGTCCTTGCATTGTACTATGCCCATTTCATTCCCGACCAATACGCCGGAAGCGTTGGAATCCATGAGGAAGGCGCTCACAGGGGAATCACTGGAATACACGTTCCATTCGCATCCATTGAACAGAAACGGCGTTATGGGTGGTGAAACGGCCGGCGGAAACTTATCTATCCTTTACAGTATTCTGGGTACCAGAACCATTCTGGACTGTACACATAAAATTTTGTTGATTGAAGACCTGGATGAATATTTATATCACATCGACAGGATGATGATAGCGATGAAACGAGCAGGCAAACTGAAAAATTTAGCCGGGTTGGTAGTCGGCGGCATGACGGACATGAAAGACAACACGGTTCCATTCGGCAAAACAGCAGAAGAAATTATTTATGAGCATGTCGCGGAATATGACTTCCCCGTATGTTTTAATTTTCCCTGCGGTCATATTCCGGACAACCGAGCTGTTTTCATGGGGAGACAGGCGACGGTGACCGTTGGAGAACAATGCACCTTCGTTCAATAAATCTGCATCCGTGGTATCACATTTGTAATAGTTGGTTTATGAGAAAAATATTTTTACCGATTTTTATAGCAAGCTCTTTAGTTTCATTCGGAAAATGTGATAAGAAGAAATGCTGCAGAAAAAAGCAACCCTGCGGCATACAATCGGATGAAGTGTGGCTGCAATATGACGAGACCAAGTGTGCCAATCCCTGGCAGTTCAACTGGTTTGCACCCCCTACAGATGAACAACTGGCCGGTGCGGTGAAAGGTGAACTGACCGGACGAAATATTCAAATACTGGAAATGAGGACATCGCGCGACAAGGATATGGTTTCCTGTGATGCCTGCACCTGCCCGAATGGATTTCATTATTTTGTTCGGATAAAAACAGCAGAAAAGTCGAAGCTGACGGAATTGAATTTTTATGAAACAACCGATATTCCGGGCGCAGCCGATAAAATTAATTCTAAATAAGATTCTTCTGAAAAGATATAAAGCAAGAAGCCATCACGAGGTGATGGCTTCCCTTTATTAGTTCTGCTCTTCTTTGGCAGGTTTCTTCTTTTTCTTTTTGATTTCGAACTTCAGCTTATCTTTTGTGGTCTCATCAATATCCACCGAGATGGTATCGCCTTCGTTGATATTGGTATTGAGGATTTCTTCCGCCAGCGGGTCCTCCACATACTTCTGAATCGCCCTATGCAACGGCCTTGCACCAAACTGAGGATCATACCCTTTCTCACTGAGGAAATCCTTGGCGCCAATGGTCAACTCAATATGATAGCCCAGTTTTTCCAGTCGGCCGTAAACGCCTGCCAATACGATATCGATGATCTTATAGATTTCTTCCTTGCCTAAACTGTTGAAGACAATCACATCGTCAATTCGGTTGAGGAATTCCGGTGAGAACGTTTTTTGGAGCGCCTTCTGTATAACCCCTTTTGTTAAGTTATCGGAATTATCTCTGATAGCGGCTGTGGCAAAACCTACGCCTGTACCAAAGTCTTTCAACTGACGGACACCGATGTTGGAGGTCATGATGATGACGGAGTTTTTAAAATCCACTTTTCTTCCCAGACCATCGGTCAGAATACCATCATCCAACACCTGCAATAAGACATTGTATACATCGGGATGTGCCTTTTCAATCTCATCCAGCAAAATGACGGAGTATGGCTTTCTGCGCACTTTTTCCGTCAGCTGTCCACCTTCCTCATAGCCTACATATCCCGGAGGAGCCCCGATTAAACGGGAAATCGAGAATTTTTCCATGTACTCACTCATATCAATCCGTATCAGCGAGTCTTCCGTATCAAACATATATCTGGCTAATGCACGCGCCAACTCTGTTTTACCGACACCCGTTGGCCCCAGGAAAATAAAGGTACCAATCGGCTTTTTAGGATCTTTCAGACCAACACGGTTACGCTGAATGGCTTTGGTTATTTTCGCCACCGCTTCATCCTGGCCAACCACCTGTTTTTTCAGGTCATCTGCCATCTGAACGAGTTTCTTGCTTTCGCTCTGTGCCACACGCTTCACCGGAATGCCGGTCATCATGGCTACCACTTCCGCGATATCTTCATCGGTCACCGGATAACGTTTCGCTTTGGCATCTTCTTCCCAGTCGCGTTTCGCTTGTTCCAGTTGTTCCTGCAAGCGTTTTTCGGAATCCCTCAGGCGGGCAGCCTCTTCGTAGCGCTGGTTTTTCACCACCTGGTTTTTTTCTTCTTTCACATTTTCAATCTCCTGTTCCAATTGCGTAATATTTTCCGGAACGTGAATATTTTTCAGGTGTACCCTGGCTCCCACTTCATCCAAAACGTCAATCGCTTTATCCGGCAGGAATCGGTCAGTGATATAGCGTGTGCTCAACTGAACACAGGCATTAATCGCTTCATCGCTGTAGGATACGTTGTGGTAATCTTCGTATTTGGATTTCAGATTTTTTAAAATAGTCAATGTCTCTTCCGGAGACGGCGGATCCACCATCACCTTCTGGAATCGTCTGTCCAACGCTCCGTCTTTTTCAATATACTGCCGGTATTCATCCAATGTGGATGCACCGATACATTGTAATTCTCCGCGCGCCAATGCCGGTTTGAAAATATTGGAAGCATCCAGAGAGCCTGTTGCACCCCCTGCACCTACTATGGTATGAATCTCATCAATGAATAAAATGACATCGCGGTTTTTTTCCAACTCCGTCATAATGGCTTTCATACGCTCTTCAAATTGCCCGCGGTATTTGGTACCGGCCACCAATGCAGCCAAATCCAGTGAAACCACCCGTTTGTTGAACAGCACGCGTGATACTTTGCGTTGGATAATTCTCAATGCCAGACCTTCTACAATTGCGGTTTTACCTACACCTGGCTCACCTATCAGGATCGGATTATTTTTCTTCCTTCTGGATAATATCTGTGAAACACGTTCGATTTCCGTTTCCCTGCCCACGATGGGGTCTAACTTGCCATCTTCCGCCAAGCGGGTGATATCTCTGCCAAAATTATCCAAAACAGGTGTATTGGATTTAGACGCAGCCTTTTTGGCAGTCGACGCCCCACCGGCACTGCCCTGATTTCCAAAACCACGTCCTCTTTCATCCTCATCTCCCTCGTCAAATGGTTCATTCGGTAAATCAGAGGTGATATCATTCAATTCGTTTTCATTTTGAAGAAACTCCAGTTCCGCTCTGAAAACTTCATAGGTCACATCCCATTTACTCAATAGCTGTGTGACAATGTTTTCTTTGTTTTTCAGAATGGATAAGAGAAGGTGTTCCGTGCCCACCGTTTCCTGTTTCATGGACTTTGCCTCTAAAAGCGTTATTTTTAATACCTTTTCCGCCTGTTTGGTTAGCGGCAAACTATTTACGTTACCTGGAATCGTCGTTACCTTATCTTTAATAGCATCCTCCACTTTTTTGCGGAACAACGCAATATCTATATCTAAAGAACGCAGCACCTTGATGGCCATACCATCGCCTTCCCGTATCAGACCCAGCAACAAGTGCTCAATACCGATTTGGTCATGTTTCAGACGAAGTGCTTCTTCGCGACTAAACGAAATCACTTCTTTTACCTTGGGTGAAAATTTTGCTTCCATATTACTTATTGCTTCAAATTAGCTGCCAACTTAAAAAAACTGCCATTATTACTTAAAATTAAAAGTATAACGCTTTTTTTGTTTTTTTTATTTTTTTATGCACAAAATTGGAATATCCCGACACTATTAACAAAAAAACGGTAAAAAAGATTTTATCATTTGAAAGTGATGTGATTTTTGCATAATTAGTCCTATTTTTGGAAAAAACAACTCCGGCATTTTTTAACTAATAAAAATTAATGTGATATGAAATTCAGTGTAGATAAACAAGATGGTTTAGTGGTGTATGAACTTTTAGAAGACAAATTAACTTCCTTGAATGCCCCCGTTTTAAAATCAGAATTGGTATTGGCCAATGCAGAAGGCTTTAAAAATATCGTAGTAGATCTGGATAAGGTGAAATTTGTGGATTCTTCCGGATTAAGCGCACTGCTGATCGGGCACCGTTTATGCAAGGATGAAAAAGGGATTTTTGGTTTGTGCGGATTGAATGATACCATTAAAAATCTGATCAAGATCTCCCAGCTGGAAGATGTGCTGCACATCTATTCCACCCAGTTTGATGCTACGGAAGCCATCCAGAAGAAAAAGAAAAAGTGATACTCGTTTAATGTTATTTGTTATAAGTTACACGAATACAAATTCAACCTTATCGCTCTTAGCCTTTATCCTATAACTCAAACCTTGAATTTTGACGTCACCATATTAGGCAGCAACTCTGCCGTTTTTAATCACGGTAGGCATCCGACTGCTCAGGTTGTCAATTTAAACAATACGTTGTTTCTGGTTGACTGCGGAGAGGGCACCCAGGAACGCCTGGCAGAGAACAAAATCAAATGGTTCCGGATAGATTACATCTTCATTTCCCATTTACACGGCGATCATTATTTTGGTTTAATCGGCCTGCTGACAACCTTTAATTTATTAAAACGGACCGGCAAACTCACCATTTTCGGGCCTAAGGAGTTAAAAAAGATTCTGGATGTTCAGCTAAAGGCCAGCAAAACCACCCTGCTTTTCGATTTAAAATTTGTTTCCACGGATGATACTGCAAAAAATCTGTTGCTGGATATTCCGGAATGCTGTGTGTATTCGCTTCCGCTGAAACATAAGATACCCACCACCGGATTTTTGTTTGTTGAAAAAACGGAAACACGTCAATTGGACCTTATCAAACTGGCAAAATACGACATTGAGAAAACGCATTTCAAATGGCTGAAGCAAGGATATGATGTACAGGACAAGCAGGGAAAAACCATCAAAAACAAAACAGTCACCACAGCCGGAAAGACACCCCGTTCTTATGCTTTTTGTTCAGACACCCAATACCACCTGCCTTTAATTAAAAGCATCAAGCAGGTAAGTTTATTATATCACGAATCTACTTTTTTAGATTTGGATAAGGCGAGAGCGAAAGAAACATTTCACACAACAGCACTCCAGGCAGCCAAGATTGCAGAAAAATCAAATGCAACCAAACTATTGCTTGGTCATTTTTCTTCACGATATATCGATTTAAGTATTCTGGAAGAAGAGGCCAAAACCATCTTTAAAAATACGGAACTCGCTTTAGAGGGAAAGGTATTTAAACTCTGATGTTTAAAAAAATCTATCTCTTTTTCAATCCCAGATTCTCCAGTTTTTCTTCCAACGCCTTTTTAGAAACGCCCATATCATCAGCAGTTTTGGAAGTGTTCCACTCATTCTTATTGAGTTTATGTTCAATAAAACTGCGCTCCACATAGTCATTCAGTTGTTGTAAGTTGGTGAATTTTTCAAAGTCAATACCGTTGTTTATCGCTTTCCCGCTGGGGCCGGAATAGTCAATCACATCCTGTTTGGTAATTGTCTTGTCGCTCATGATAATCAATCGTTCCACCACGTTTCTCAGTTCACGGATGTTTCCTGTCCAGTTGCGTGCCTGTAAGGCTTCCAGCGCATCTTTTTCAATTTTCTTGACGGGAGTACCGTAATCACCGCAAATCTCATTCAGAAAATGATCGGTCAGTACCGGTATATCATCCTTGCGCTGGTTGAGCGATGGAACATGTATCAATATAACACTCAGGCGATGGTATAAATCCAGACGAAAACGGCCTTCCTCCACCTCTTTCAGCAAATCCTTATTGGTGGCTGCCACCACACGCACATCCACCTTCTCTTCCCTGTCGCCGCCTACCTTAGTGATTTTATTTTCCTGTAAAGCACGTAATACTTTCGCCTGGGCAGATAAACTCATATCCCCGATTTCATCTAAAAACAAGGTACCTCCGTTCGCCTGCTCAAACTTACCGACACGCTGTTTGATGGCGGAAGTGAATGCTCCTTTCTCATGGCCGAACAATTCACTTTCAATCAACTCTGAAGGAATGGCGGCACAGTTCACTTCCACCAATGGCCCGTTTGCACGGTTGCTCTGTTCATGGATCCAGCGTGCCACCAGTTCTTTTCCGGAACCGTTATCACCGGTAATAAGTACGCGGGCTTCGGTAGGCGCCACTTTTGCAATCGTTTCCTTTATCTTCTGTATCGGATTGGAATCGCCGACGATTTCTTTTGATTTCGCGATTTTCTTTTTAAGGATTTTGGTTTCCGTCACAAGCGAAACCTTATCCATCGCATTTCGGACTGTAATCAACAAACGGTTCAGGTCCGGTGGTTTTGGTATATAATCAAATGCCCCTTTTTTAACGGCTTCCACTGCGGTCTCAATGTTTCCGTGCCCGGACAGAACAATTACAGGCGTATCGATGCCTTTTTGCTGCATTTCCGTCAGTACCTCCAATCCATCCTTCTTCGGCATTTTGACATCCAGAACAACGACATCATAATTATTTTTTTCAATCTTGGTCAATCCGATCTCCCCGTCTTCGGCTTCATCGATTTCATACTTCTCGTATTCCAGAATTTCTTTCAGCGTTCTGCGTATCGCTTTCTCATCGTCTACTATCAAAATTTTAGGCATAGCATTCTTATTATGGATTATGAACGAACAAAATGTATGCCACTAAAATACAAATTTATTTTCTGAACATGGGCAAAGGCTTCAGCGGGTGCTGAATCAGATTTTTGGAAAAGAGCGAAAGAAGTGTAAGGTGAAATCCTTTGTATGGAAATGCCGCTTCGGTTTGTTTGATGATATCATCCGGAATATCAAACGGAATGAACGACATGGATACATCCGCCCAATCCGCTTTCCTGAATATTTCGACGGAATCTGCATAATCTCCCTTGTATTCGGTCACCTTGTGGTGATTGTCAATCATCCGGGAAATTTCTTCCATCCATTCTTTTTTATTGGAATGGAGCAGATAGGCTGAAGCCAGTTCAATTGACGGTTTTAAATAATCAAAGGTATTGTGCGTCCAGATGCCGATATCATGAAAGACAGAAGCAATGGCATATTTTTCTTCACATGATCCATTGCTCAAATACATGCAGTAATTGAAGATACGATATA
The DNA here is from genome assembly GCA_016719635.1 of Sphingobacteriales bacterium. Lineage (NCBI taxonomy): Bacteria > Pseudomonadati > Bacteroidota > Sphingobacteriia > Sphingobacteriales > Sphingobacteriales bacterium. Next base: position 494,883 of record JADJYT010000002.1, read on the forward strand.
CGTGATTTTTATACCTCTCGTGATTTTTTCCTAATACAGGTGCATAAGAAGCGAAAAGTGCTTCAATGATGGGTTGCCGTTCAATTAGATTATACTTCATATAATGCTACGTAAAAAACTATACAACAATCTTCTTTTTAAGATGCTGCCTTATCCTTTACGGAAAATACAAAAAAAATGCAGGCCTGTAAGCCGGGTTCTGTGAACCTCTACCATTTATCTGGGACAACCATTACTGATTGCCTCTATCCATCTACCCTCCAACATCCGGCGAGCAGCCGTCAGGCGTTGGTTTACGTGATGTTTCAGCGTTTGGGGTTTACCTGAGCTATGCATTGCTGCAAAGCGTTTTTCACCTTAGAGATTCTGAAACAAATCAGAATACAATGATATTTTCTGTGGCACTTTCCTGACATTACTGCCAACGGGCGTTACCCGTCAAACTGCTCTGTGCTGCCCGGACTTTCCTCCCCGATATGATCGAAGCGGTAGAGCAGCCTGCAGTACAAAGATAGTACATATTTATATTTCTCCGTCGAAATGATTTTATATTCTATATAGCGCTCAAAATTTAGCTGTAACAGCCAGAAGCTGCTGCTTTTTGCGCTGTGACACAGGCACCTCATCGCTGTTCGTCATAATCAAGCTGCAGTCATCTGTTTTATAGAACCGGGAAACTCTACGGATAGGAAGTTCATTGTCAATTATTAAAGCTCTCATTGGTGTGGATTTAAAGGTAAAACAACTTCCACACAGATACCTTTTTCATTACGGCTTTTTCTTATTTAGAAGGATACATCCGATTTGTGTTTTTTATTTAATAGCAACAAACTGTCTTTTATAATTTGAATTGCTCTTGAAGAATATTCTTATGATTTTCTGTCCGACTTATAACCTGAGCCATTATCCATTATATCAATGCGTAGGCGATTGTGTTCTTTAAATATTTTTCAATTCTCATTAGTCATATCAAAGGCATGTTCGGTGGAGTTTTCAATAAATGGCTGAATTATCATGGCAGGAATATAGGTTTCATTCTCTTCGATATTTCCATCTGTCCGTTTGGGATATTCAAACTTATCGGGATAACACAGTTACTGTATCTCGAGATAATTATTCAGGTAGTCTGTTTCCTGCTCTATGGTATTCATTTCCTTGTACGTACTTTCCAATATCTCTCTCATTATTTTGGCATATTTAGAAAGATAGCCGGCGATTTTAGAATATTTATTTTCCTGTAACGAATTTAAGGTATTGAAATAATCGCCCTGCAATTTGGCAAGTTCATTTATCCGTTGTGAAATAAAGGCAACGCTAAGTGGATTATTTTCCTGTTTCGCATAGGTTAGTGCAGAGTCGGCATATTGAACAGCTTTTTTTGTAATCCTTCAGTTCAGAATAAACGTCACACTTCTTGGTGAATATGGAAAACAAGTGCCTGAAATCTTTATTTCTGTTTAAAAATAGCAATCCGCTGTCACAAAGATTCAACAATGCCTGGTAGTTGTTTTCGGTATATGCAACTCCTGCTAATACACTATATGTCTGAGCCGTTTCTAATTTAAGATTTGCTTTTGGGCAGTTTCTGCATCCGTCATTTTATTCAATGTCAGCTGCAACTGCAACCTGTTGGATAATACTATTTGTTTACAGGATGTGGTCGCAACGGCTATCTTTCTCAATATGGAATCCATCTTTTCATATTCTTTCGGCTATAGAGTTCGTCAATTTCTTTCAGTTGTTTCTCTCCGGACAAGCATTTACAGGCGTGTGTTCCGAAAAAAGGCTATGACTCTGTAGAAGCAACTGAAAAACAACTGAAACAAATTCCTCAACCGTATTATAAATAATTCTTTTTTTAAGATACCCTAAACACCACATACTGTGTCATCACTTATTAAAAAAACTCCGGCACTTATTAATCATCTCCGTCAATTCCGGTTTTTCGGGTCTAACTTTAGCTTAAGCATTAAAGAAATCCAATAAACCCAACGCGATATCAACTCTTTAATGTACTATTTAAACACAGTAGCATAAAATTCTAATTATGAAGAAGATTATACTTCTTATCGGCGCATGGTGCATGGCAGTACCGGCTATTTCAGAAGAAATACCATGCGGGACAGTTTGTAGTCCTGAGTATGCTCAGCAAATGAAAAAATCAATTCCTGAATTTGAAGAATTTAAATCTTCCTTTGAAAGAAACATGTCACCTACCGGCAGGATTATGGCGGGATTGAAGAAGAACAGTATTCCAATCAAGATTCACATTGTAAGAAACAATAGTGGGTTTACGGCCCTGGATACTTCATTCATTCGAAAGGGAATCAATTATATCAACAAACAGTTTCTGAATTCAGGTCTGGAATTTTATGTTTGCGGTTCCTATAATTACATCAATAATTCCATATTTTACAATCTAAATAACTCAGAGTACAGTCCGCTAAACAATACTTTCGGCATCGCCAATGTAATAAACTTATATATGGTAGATACCTTAACAATTGGGGGCTCAAATGCACAAGGGGTGGCTCCGACACCTGGAGGCGGACTTTGGATAATGATAAAGAACAATTCAGACACGACTGTTTATGCTCATGAAATGGGCCACTTCTTTGGATTGCTGCACACACATGGATATTCTAATATAGTCATGACAAATGAATTTGTTGACGGTTCTAATTGCCATGACGCGGGAGATTTTATATGTGATACACCTGCAGATCCGAGATTAGCGCCTGAGGTAAACGATAATCCGCGTGTAAATAGCCAATGTCAGTATTATGCAGGATTTAGAGATGGTCATAATCAGCTATACACCCCGGATGTCTCTAATATCATGAGCTATGCACCCCATAGATGCGTAGCTCATTTTTCAAACGACCAGCTGGCTTACATGAACTGGGTCTATATCAATCGCCGGTACAACCTCACTTGCAGTTCCGTTAATGTGAATTTTAACAACACAACCACACAGTCCTGTGACAGTCCGTATGTATATCATTTCCAGAATCAGTCTGTCGGAGTAAGCGATTATCAGTGGGACGTGAATGATGACGGAACAACAGATTACACCTCCGCCAATCCAGATCACACTTATACATCCCCGGGGGTAAAATGGGTGTCCTTGTCAGCAACCAGCGGTGGTAAAACATTTATGCGTTATAAACCTATAGACTTTATTGTGCCAAATAAAGTGCCGAGACTGGACGACTTTAACAATAGTTCTTCATTACCGAATGGATGGAAATTATTTAATCCGGATTGGGGAAGAAGCTGGGAACTGGCGCAAATCATGGGACCAAACGGCAGACTGTCCAATTCCCTGCGGTTCAGAAATTATAACTTTCTGGCCTATGAAAGCGAAGATGCCGTAGTAACAAATGCATATGACCTGCGTAATTTCAAGAATGCACGTATCACGTTCGACGTGGCTTATGCGCCGCATAACAATACAGACACACTTTTAGTCTATGCATCTACAGATTGCGGCAATTCTTACCCGTACCTGATACAGAAATTATACGGCTCATCACTTCAAACTCACCCAAAACAGTTTCAGGAATTTATTCCGACGGAAGACGACTGGAAAAATGTGGTTGTTTCTTTAAATACGTATGTTAATAATTTTATCAGTTTTAAGATAGTTAATTACAATAAGGGCGGCAACAATGTATATATTGACAATATCCGGGTAGAAGGCGGAGACAGCACTCTCGGCGAGATAGGATTCGCAAGAACGTTACTAACTACTTCAGAAAACAGCAGCAGTGGACAACTTAATTGTCGGGGTTTTAGGGTTGTTTCGGTGCCGGTGTTTATTGCATCGGCACCTACTGCTGCCATTACTGTAAATATTACAGCAACCGGAACTGCAGAAAACATACATGATTATGAATTGATGACTAGCCAGGTTATTTTCCCATCAGGACAAACGGCATTTAAGACTGTTAACGTTAAAATATTCGACGATGCGGCTGCAGAAGGGCTAGAAAATATAATCCTGAGTTTAAGCATACAGGGCAATACAACTTACAAAACCACCAACAGGAACAGAACGTCCACCATCTCCATTTCCGACAATGATACCGCCAATCCAGAACAGAAGATGTATTCTTCTGTATTGCTGAGTGAGAATTTTAATAATATGACATCTGATGCGCCTGCTGGCTGGACTATAATCGCTACATTTTCTCAATCATATACGCAATGGATGAGTAGCTCCTATTGGGCGTTTTGGATATATGATCCTGAAACACACAGTAACTCAGTTTCTGTTGACAGTACCAATTACATGATGGTCCCAACTACATATTCCGGGGCCAATAATGAAACCACCTATTTAATTACTCCATCTCTTAATTTAACAGCATATGACTCTGTTGTCATTGACTTTGACCATGTCTTAAGCCCTTATATGCCTTATAATGGTGATATTGTAGTAGATCTATGGAATGGTAATTCATGGATAAATAAGTATACACATACTACACTGCAGGGAAAGATAGGAGAAGTAAATATGCCTGAACATTTGACTGTATCTGCAACAGATTTTAACAACATGGATTTTAAAGTTCGTTTTGGAGTGGTTAATGAAACAAACAGTAATTTTTACATACTGGATAATGTGAAAATTACAGGCTTTAAAACGAAAGCCAGGATTGCTACTGCCTTGAATTCATCATCAACGGTATATTTAGGACCGAATCAGCTTGTTAATTTTTATGATAGCGGCACGGGGAATATCATCGCGACCATACAAAACCAGTCCACGTGGAATTATGGATGTACAACGGTTAGTATTAACAGGAACGGTAATGGAGTATCTCCGTATCTGGACTTAGATCCGGTATATTATGCTACACATAAGACACTGCTGATTACTCCCGAATTTAATAATCCGAATGGTATGTATGATATTACCTTGTATTACAACAAACCCGAAATAGATGGCTGGACAGGCGGAACAGGGAATCCATTATCAGAAATAGGTATGGTCAAATCAGGCGGTGCAATTGCAAATGTTTCACCCGGCAATCCATATGCAAACGGAACGACTAACTATGCTGCGACCAATGTTTTCAACCAGTCATACCTTACAGGTGATTATAAAATTTCTGGAAGATTTACTCAGGGGTTTTCAGGATTCGCATTGGCTAAAACAACTTCAAATAACTTGTTGCCTGTTGTTCTTACACAATCGATACAGGCAGTTTATGTGAAAGATACAGGCAATCTAATCAGTTGGACAACGGCACAAGAGTATAATTGCGACTTTTTTGAAATACAGCATTCAACCGATGGTAAAAAGTTCAGCAACATCCACAAACTAGACGGACAAGGAAACTCAATTATCCCGCATGAATATAATTTTACAGACGTGAATTATAGTTCCGGCCGAAATTACTACCGATACCATCAGGTTGATTATGGCGGAAAATCCACCTACTCTGATATGGTAATGGTCAATAACAGTGGATATGAGATAATTGCTTTTGAAGTATTTCCCAACCCTGTTGAAGAACAGCTAAATCTTATCTTTCAGGAGTGAAAAATCCGGCTGACATATGTATTATTTCGTCATCCGGTCAGGAAGTAAAGAAAATAACCATAACCGATGAAGAAATCTACACATTGAATGTCAGCGATCTCAACAAAGGATTATACTTTATAAAACGGGTAGGAGACAACACCGTACAGATCAAACCTTTTATTAAATTATAACAACAGCTATTCAAATACCATCACATTTACGCCTTCTGAGCCGGATTTCCAGTTGGCAGCCTTTAATATCCTGCCATTAAACGTCATAACAACCGACTGTGGTGAAATGGTAGGGAAATAGATATCTGCACCTTTTAAAAACGGAAAAGATGAAAAAGAAGCTAACGAAAACAAGTCTGTATTTTTATTCTTATTGTCATCGTATGCAAACAATGCTATAGTTGTATTTTCTTTTGAGCAGAATTTATTAATTGACAATACATTACCGTCGAGCACCAGCGCATCCCGTCCTGCTACCGCTGCCTGACTGGCACCAAAGAATGCCGTTACTCCCAAGCGGTCATCCTTGGGCAAAGACGAAAGAAACAATCCGGCGATACTCAAGCCTGTCGGAAATGTCCTAAGATAGACCAATTTATCACTTCGCTTAAACGGTTCTCTGTAGTAATGCACCTTTCGGCTGCCCGTTACATCATCATATACCACAAATTCATAGTATGCATTCTTATCCGCCCGATAAGGGCCCCAGAACCCTTTAGCATCTGTCTTGAAAACTGCATCCGGCACTGAATTAATCCTAAATCCGGTGGCTGGGTCAACTTTGTAAATTTCTACGTTCGTATTCGCCAGAAATTTATTTTCACCAAAAGACCCGGATTTACCGGACAGTATGACATCATTTTCCTCTGTATATTCCAGGTTAGCTGGCGAAGCGCCATCGTTGAAAAACTTATACATCGCCACAAATGTTTCTTTTGAAGTTGCGACCTCATAATGATCTTTGTCCGTCTGTTTCACATTGGTTCCGCCATTTACATCTTTGCCGCCGGAGGCTATAAAATCAAAGGAGGAATAGATATTTAAAATAGGTGTACTATCCTGCCTGTCCGGAGGAAAACCCGCAAGTAATACGAGGTGTTTTATTTTATTCCGATGACGGCTGGTATAATCCTGCACTACCCTCGTTCCTGCACTGTGTCCTACCAAATCGACCTGTGACTTTCCCGTCTTTGCCAAGACTGAATCTACAAATTTATTGAGATTCCCCACGTTGTCTGCACTGAAATCCAGTGTATTCCAGTCAAACACATACAAATCCGCCAAGCTGTAACCGTTAGAGGTAAATCGTTTGACCTGTTTCTCGTAAGTATCCCCGGAAGCCAGAAAACCATGTAAAAACACCACCGGCGTATGCGCCGTAGGCACCGGCTCCGTTATAGTTTGATTGCTATCTGAATTTTCTTTGGAGCAAGAAAAGAGGAGAAACAGTGCGATGAATGGCAAGAAACACTTAGTCATAGATTTTGTTTTATTCATAAATGAAAATTACAATAAATTGTTCAATCTACATACAATACCAGCCCTTTCAGGTACGAACTTTCCGGGTGGAAGATATTGACGGGATGGTCAGCCGGTTGTGAGAGATAGTGTAAAATCTTCACATTACGTCCGGCCTCTATGGCGGCACTCATAACGGTGGCATAAAACAACTCCTTATCGACCACCTGGGAGCAGGAAAAGGTAAATATAAATCCACCTTTATTTACTTTTTTAAGCCCTTCCGTATTCAGACGTTTATAAGCCTGCACGGCATTATGACGCTTATTGATGGATTTGGCAAAAGCAGGCGGGTCTAAAATTATGATATCGTAGTTTTCTTCATTTGTTTTAAAATAATCGAATACATCTTTACAAACAGACACATGCTCTATTTCAGGAGAGTTGATATTAAGTGCAACGTTCTTATCGACCAATTCCATTGCCGTTTTGGAAACATCCACCGATACTACTTTATTAGCATGGTGATTAAGGGCATAGACGGAAAAACCACCGCTGTAGCAATATGTATTAAGCACGGTTTTGCCGCTACAATATGCCGCCAGCAAATTCCGGTTATCCCGCTGGTCGAGAAAGAAACCCGTTTTTTGTCCGGTTACCACGTCAATCAGAAATTTACTGTCATTTTCTAGTGCCGTGATTTCTTTATGTTCACCGAGTAAAAAGGAATTACGGACAGACTCGGCATATTCCTTAGGCAGATTTTCCCTGCTCTTATCAAAAATTGTATCCACAAAAGGCAGCGTCTGCTGTATCGCATTTCTTATCTCCTGAATAGCATGGTGCATCCCCACCGAATGACATTGTATAACGGCGGTGGTATCATACACATCGATGATTAACCCAGGCAGGTTATCTCCTTCTGCATGCACCAACCGAAAACAATTCGTATGCACATTTCCAATCAACCCGAGGCTACTCCTTAATAAAAACGCCTGCTGTATCTTCTGATTCCAGAAATCCTGGCTAATCGGTTGTTGAACAAAGGACAGGATTTTCACGGCAATGCTGCCGTGAAAAAAATGTCCGGTACAAAGATATTTCTTCTTGGCATCGTATACCTCCACGATGGCTCCGTCCGGCAGTCCGGCATCAAAGGAATATAGTGCACCAGAAAATATCCAGGGATGGAACCGCTGAACGGAACGTTCTTTTTCTTTCTTTAATATTATTTGGGGATAATCAGGCATATCATCTGTCTGCAAAGGTAAAAAAGTAAACCGGCAATGTGCAAAAACGATTTTTTCTGTCGATTTGGAAATTAATCGAACGTTCTTTGGAGGATGATATAAGTGGAGTCAAATTCATTCTTTTCATCTTTCGGAACAAACTCCTTATGTTTGACCACCCAGTTGGAATCGTCGTAGTCAAAATGCGTATCTCCTTCGATTTCCGTATGCACAATGGTGAGGTGTATCTTATTCGCCAGTGGCAATGTCTGACGGTAAATTTCGCCGCCACCTACCACAAAGATTTCATCCTGCTGTTGCTTTGCTGCATAAACAATGGCTTCATTAATGGTTGGAAAAACAAGGCAGTTTTCAAAGGCACTCCTAAAATTACTGGAAATGATTAAGGAAGTACGGTTCGGCAAAGGGTTACCAATGGATTCAAATGTTTTCCGGCCCATCACTATAAAATGGCCGGTTGTAATATTTTTAAAGCGTTTCAAATCGGAGGACAGCTTCCAAAGCAACCGGTTGTCCTTGCCGATGACTCCGTTTTCTGCTGCCGCTACTATGATGGAAATATTCATGATGGATGTTTGGTTGACAGTCCACGGTCAACCGATTTATTGAAGATAAAAAATAAACAGCTGGCTGTGGACGGACAACTGCGGACAGATAAATTACACTGCGACTTCACCTTTGATGTGTGGATGAGCCTGATAATTTATGAGTTCAAAATCTTCATATTTAAAATCAAAGATGGATGCAGCCTCCGGATTTATTTTCAGCTGCGGCAATGCATAAGGTGTACGACTCAACTGTGTTTTTACCTGTTCGACATGGTTGCTGTAAATATGCGCGTCGCCAAATGTATGCACAAAATCGCCCACACCAAAACCGCACACCTGCGCAATCATCATTGTCAACAACGCGTAAGAGGCGATATTAAACGGTACTCCTAAAAAGGCATCTGCGCTTCGCTGATACAACTGACAACTTAACACCCCCCTTTGTCCCCCCTTAAGGGGGGAAGAAAGGGGGGTGACATAAAACTGGAAAAGCGAATGACAAGGCGGCAACGTCATATCTTCGATATCCGCCACATTCCAGGCCGATATGATATGCCGGCGCGAGTCCGGATTGTTTTTCAAATTTTGAATCAGATGAGCCAGCTGGTCAATTTCACCTCCTTTGCCATCCGGCCAGTGCCGCCACTGATGGCCATACACAGGTCCGAGTTCTCCAAATTGACCGGCAAAATTATCATCATTGGCAATTTTTTCTGCAAATTCTTTCATCGTTTCCCCCCGACATGCAACACTTTTCTGATACTTTGCATAGGGCCAGTCATTCCAGATATTACAGCCATTTTTACACAAATACTGTATGTTTGTATCACCGGCAATAAACCAAAGCAACTCATGAACAATTGACTTCAGATGTAATTTTTTGGTGGTTACCAATGGAAACCCATCGTTCAGATTAAACCGCATCTGATAACCGAAAACACTGACGGTACCGGTGCCGGTGCGGTCGCTTTTGTAAGTGCCGTTGTCTAAAATATGCTGTAGAAACTGCTGGTATTGTTGCATAGCGTAAAAATAAGAAAGCCCGGTTATTCTTCCCAAAAACGATATAAACATTCCTGAAAACACTGTTAGACATTGAATTTTAAAATAAATTAACATCAAAATTCCCGTTTTGGACTATTCTGACATTCACCTATTCCATAATTCCCCAATTAATCCTTATCTTTGCGGACTTATGTTTTTAAGAAAATCACTTATTCTTTTATTGATCACCATCGTTTTAGCTTCCTGCAGCCGTAAGTATGATAAAATATTCAAAGGCAACGACCTGGAGGCTAAAATAAAGGAAGCTGATGCACAGTACGCCAAAAAGAAGTATGAGAAAGCTATTCCATTATATGAACAGTTGTTAACCATCTTAAAGGGCCAGAAGAGTGTGGATGAAATCTATTACAAATACGCCAATGCCCATTTTTTAAACGGCAACTATGAGTTAGGTGCATTTTATCTGCGCAGTTTTTACAACACTTACCCTGCCAGTGAACATGCTGAGCAGGCGGCTTTTGATGAAGCTGTCTGCTATTTCAAACAATCCCCGCGCTATTCATTAGAACAGGTAAATACCCAAAAAGCCATTGAAACCTTCCAGGAATTTGTCAATAAATATCCTAAAAGCACTAAAATGCAGCAGGCAAACGACAAAATTGATGAATTAAGAGCCAAATTGCGTAAAAAAGCCTACGAAAGTGCTTATCTTTACTTCAAGATTGGTCAGTACAATGCCGCTGCTGTTGCTTTAGGCAATTTCCTGAAAGAATATCCGGAATATGAAAATCCGGAGAGAATTAACTTCCTAATTGTCAAAGCATTGAAAAAATACGCGGACGGAAGTTATAAAAACAAGCAGGAGGAACGATTAAAGGAGGAAGCAAAAGCATTCGAAGCATTTAAGGCCAAATATCCGCAAAGTAAATACTTACCGGAACTGGAAAAAATGCAGGCATCCGTCAAAAAACGAATTATTAAAAAGTAGAAATATGTCCAACATTAAAAAAGAAGAAGGCAAAACGGTTTCAGCTTATATTGAAACCAGAAACTTAGACGAGTTAGCTTCTAAGACCGGCAATCTTTACAAATCCATAAACGTAATCAGTGCACGTTCTTCTCAGATGAATGCCAAATTGAAAGAGGAGCTGCACCGTAAACTGGAAGAATTTGCTTCAGCCACTGACAACCTGGAAGAGGTGTTTGAAAACCGTGAACAAATTGAAATTTCCCGCTATTACGAAAAATTACCGAAGACCACGATTACGGCATTACAGGAATTCCTGAACGACGAAACGTATTTCAGAGATAAAGACAAATAGTTCATGCTCAACGGCAGAAAAATACTCGTTGCCGTATGCGGAAGCATAGCTGCCTATAAAGCAGCCTATCTCATCAGACTTTTAATAAAGGAAGGCGCCTCCGTTCGTGTGGTGATGACTCCTTCTGCCGCTCAATTTATTTCCCCGCTCACATTAGCCACCCTTTCCAAGCACGAATGCTATGTGGATTACACCAATAAGGGTAAAACCAATTGGAACAACCATGTGGATTTGGCACTTTGGGCAGACCTTCTGGTGGTAGCACCTGCTTCTGCCGGCACCATCTCTAAAATGGCGAATGGGTTATGCGACAACCTGCTGATAGGCGTTTATATGTCGGCACGCTGCCCTGTATTTATAGCTCCTGCGATGGATGAAGATATGTGGAAGCATGTATCTACCAAAGCCAATATTCAAAAACTGCAGTCTTTCGGCAACAAGGTCATTTCGGTGAATTCCGGGGAGCTGGCTAGCGGATTATTTGGCGAAGGCAGAATGGCAGAACCGGAGCAAATCGTTGAACAGCTGGGAAATGCCATCCGTCATTCCTATTTGGCAACTCCTTCCAAACTGAATGGCAAGAAGATATTGATTACAGCCGGGCCCACTTACGAAGCGCTGGACCCGGTTCGTTTTATCGGCAACCATTCCAGCGGAAAAATGGGGATAGCACTGGCGGAAGCCGCCTATAATCTTGGTGCGGAGGTTTACCTCGTCCTGGGCCCGTCAAAACTGAACGTAAAAGAGGGCATAAAAGTCACCCGTGTTTTCTCGGCCAATGAGATGTATGCCGCCTGTAAGAAACAATTTGCCGCTTCCGATATCTGTATCTTTGCGGCGGCTGTCGCTGACTACACCCCTAAAACGGTTTCCAGCCGGAAGATAAAAAAATCAGACGCCGAATTTTCCATTACATTGAAAAAGAATGTGGATATTGCATATGAATTCGGTAAAATCAAAAAAGAGAACCAATTATCTGTCGGCTTCGCATTAGAAACCAACAATGAGCTGAAACATGCCAAATTAAAGTTGAACAGGAAAAATTTTGATATCGTCGTGTTAAATTCCCTGAATGACAAAGGCGCCGGTTTTCAATTTAACACCAACAAGATTTCCATTGTGAATCGTAACAATAAAATCACTAAATTCGAGTTAAAGAACAAAGAAGCGGTAGCGGATGATATTTTGAAATCCATTGAAGACTTATTGAAATGACAAACACTAAAAACATCTTATCTGCTAAATTGTATTGGAGTTCAAAACACTGTTCTCTATTTCTATTCTTCCTTATCACTACCTGTTTCCTTCCCCTTGCGAATGCACAGGAATTGAATTGCACGGTCGCTATTAACGCCCCTAAGAACCAGAATGTAGATCCGCAAGTATTTAAAAACATGGAGGCATTCATTCGGGAATTTTTAAACGGCAGAAAATGGACGAACGACAACTATAAAGAAACAGAACGCATCAAATGCAATCTTATCATCAATATAGGGGAAATACCTACCGAAGGGGAATATAAAGCAAGTGCCATTATACAGTCTCAACGTCCGGTATACAATTCAAATTACAATACCATGCTCCTGAACCTGCAGGATAAAACCTTTGATTTCAATTATGCGGACCTGCAAACGCTGGATTATAACGACAATGGTTATGTGACCCACTTAACCTCCCTGCTTGCTTACTATGCGTATTTGATCATTGGTTATGACTATGAGTCTTTCAGTAAAGACGGTGGTATGCCCTATTTTCAGAAAGCCCTGACCGTTTGCAACAATGTGCCTGCACCAGAAAAATCCAAATACAAGGGTTGGAGCCAGTTTGATGCCGGTGGCATAATTTCAGGTGTTATCAACAGATTCGTCATGGTAGATGCCCTGCTGAATCCAAGATACAAAGAGTTTAGGTCTGCCTTATATTCCTATCACAGAAACGGGCTGGACAGAATGTACACAGATGCTTCTCAGGGGCGAAGCGCCATCACCTCTTGTCTTACCCTGCTTCAACCCATCAATGTTGACAACCCAAGTCTTCAGCCTTTACGCAATTTCTTTATTGCCAAAAATGCCGAGCTGATTAACATCTATTCGAAAAGCGATATGTCTGAACGGGCAATTGCCAGTCAGCTTTTATCCGCATTAGACCCCATCAACTCCGACAAGTATAAGCAAATAGGCAAGAAATAGATTCCCTTCCTGATTTTTTACTTCCTACTATTTTGTAAATTTGTTCCGTGCTGCAATCACTTTCCATAAAAAATTACGCCATCATTGAACAGGTTGATATCACGTTTGACAAAAACCTGAACATCATTACCGGCGAAACAGGTGCGGGCAAATCTATCCTGTTAGGTGCCATGAACCTGATATTAGGAAAGCGGGCAGACAGTTCCGTCTTAAGAAATACAGAAGAAAAATGCCTGGTGGAAGCGAGCTTCCTTATCAAAGGTTATCCCCTAAAAAATTACTTTGACGAAAATGACCTGGAGTACGAGGATGAAACCATCATCCGCAGGGAAATAAATCCGAATGGCAAATCACGGGCATTCATCAATGACACGCCTGTAACACTGGATGTATTGAAAGACCTGACTGAAAAACTCGTAGACATTCATGCGCAGGGCGAAACCCAAAACCTGCTCGATAAATTTTTCTTCTGTGAAATACTGGATGAATTAAGCAAACAGACTGCCGTAGTAAAAGAATACCAGTTAGCCTATTTTTCCTATAAACATAAACGGCAACGACTGCACCAGCTGCAGGAAGAACAAGGCAGGCTGCAAAAAGAGTACGATTTCATTTCATTTCAGCTGAACGAACTGACAGAAGCTAATCTGAATGAAGAAGAATATGCAGGCATTGAGAGTGAATTGGGGTTACTGCAAAATGCAGAAGTGATAAAACGCAACCTGGCGGAAGCCTATAACCTGATTGACGGCAATGAATTTGCAGCTTTAAGCCAGTTGCTGCAGGCGAACAAACAAATCAGCCAGCTGACTGGTTTTCACGATGTATTGCTGGAAATGCACGACAAACTTTCCGCCATTACGGATGATTTAAAAAGCATATCACGGCAAATCACGAACATCGCAGATGCTACGGAATACCATGAGGAACGCGTCATCGAACTGACGGAAAAACAGAGTACCGTCAATAAACTCCTACAAAAGCACCATGTGAGCGAAGTAAAGGAATTGCTGCACATCCAACACGAATTACAGCTAAAAGCAGCTAACTATTCCAACTCAGGTGAAGAGATGGTCAGGCTGGAGAAAGAAATCAGTCAAACCCGAAAATCGCTTTTGGAAACGGCTCAACGTATTTCGAAAAACAGGAGTGAGAAAATAAAAACGGTTGAAAGCAAAGTATCCAATCTGCTGGTGGATTTGGGCATGCCGTTCGGATTTATCGTCTTGTCGCAAAAAATGCCGGATGCGGAAAAACTGAACGCCTATGGTATTGACGAAATCCGATTATTGTTCTCTGCCAATAAAGGCTCGCAGCCGCAACCGCTGGATGAAGTGGGCAGCGGCGGAGAAAAATCCAGGCTGATGCTGGCAGTAAAAAGCCTGGTGGCGGAAACCATTACTTTGCCCACCCTGATATTTGATGAAATCGATACGGGTATTTCCGGAGAGGTGGCCAATAAGGTAGGAACGATTTTAAAAGAACTTGGCAAGAAGCATCAGGTGATTTCCATCACCCATTTACCGCAGGTGGCCGCTAAAGCGGACAAGCATCTGTTCGTTTATAAAAACCACGAGAAAGCGAAAACCAATACTGAAATCAGAACGCTGGACAGCACCGAACGCCTCCACGAAATTGCCGTAATGCTCAGTGGCAACAACCCGCCAAAAGAAGCGCTGGAAAATGCGAAACGGTTGCTGGCTGATTAATCAGTTTCATGTCTATTACAGATTCACCAGATATTATTTCTGAAAAAAATCAAAACAATTTCTTATTTTGATGTCAGTTGTCTTTCATCGACTTTATCCAAATGAAAAACGGTTTATCCAGAAGAAACTTCATTCGGCTTTCAGCTTTAGGAGGCATGGTATCAGCATTACCTTTAAATGGCTGCATCAAATCAAATCTGTCAGCAAACGATTATCATTATGATGCCATCGTGATCGGTTCGGGATTTGGTGGTGCTGTCGCCGCGCTTAGATTATGCGAATCGGGCGTAAGAACCCTGGTGCTGGAAATGGGCAAACAGTATACGGTCCAGCCGGACAGCAATGTTTTCTCACCCAACTTTCCGGCAAATAAATTTTCTACATGGCTCAGGAGCACCACTGAATTACCTTTTGGGCCCAACCTGCCTTTCAGCGGAACGTACGTAGGTGTTTTAGACAGAATGGAATATCCCAACATGCACGTTTACCGCAATATCTGTCTGGGTGGCGGTTCCATCTCCAATGGAGGTGTTCTGCTCGAACCCAGGGAAGATCATTTCAGTTCGTTCATGTTCGACCAAATCAATTACGGGGAACTGAAACAGAAGTATTTTCCATTGGTTAGAAATATGCTGCGTGCTTCCAAAATGCCCGATGATTTATTCAACTCTTCCTATTATATTTTTGCGCAGGTGGCCAAAAGGCATGCAATTCAGGCAGGCTTTGAAATCATTCATGCCGATTCATTTTATGATTTTGATATCTGGCGAAGAGAGGCCTTAAACCAAATCAAAAAATCAGCCTTGAACGGTGAGTTATTATACGGAAACAACAACGGAATTAAGAATTCACTTGAAAGAAATTATCTGGCACAGGCAACAGCTACCGGCAACCTGACTATCCAAACACTGACCAAAGCAAACAGCATCCGGAAAAACGGAAAGGGCCTGTTCGAGATGGAAGCGACACAAATAAACGAACTGGGCCAGGAGACGGCTTACACGATTTTAACTTCCAACTATTTATTTGTATGTGCAGGAAGCATCGGTACATCTGAATTATTGGTAAAGGCAAGAGACACCGGTACACTGCCGGATTTAAATGAGGAAGTAGGAAAAGACTGGGGCCCTAATGGAAACTCCTTCGCCATGCGCAGTCAGCTGAGGGAATCCACCGGAAATATGCATTGCAGTCCACCAACATTATCCGTTGCAGATTACGCTAACCCAATCGCTCCATTGACCGCCATGCAGGACATTTTTCCGCTTGGAATAGATTTAAAGACCTTGCTGATGGTGGGTCAGCCTTACAGCGAAACCAAAGGTACTTTTGTATACGATGCGGTCAAAAATACGGTTCAGCTGCAATGGCCGGCGAATGGATTGGATCAGGCGAACGAGGCCATGAAACAATTTATCGACAAGATGAATACCGTCAACGGAGGCGTTTTAGACAGGACATTCATTCCGTCCGGTGTTTCCAAAGGATTTACATATCATCCATTGGGTGGCGCTGTTTTAGGAAAAGCTTCTGATTTGTTTGGAAGGGTAAAAGGGTATAAAAATCTTTATGCCCTTGACGGCTCCATGCTCCCCGGCAATTGTGCATTAGTCAATCCGACATTAACCATTACGGCTTTAGCCGAACGGAATATGGAAAAAATAATACAGGAAGATTTTAACTAATATTCTGGTTCTAATTGCCCTGCAATTAACCAAAAAATACATAACAAACGAGTATACTGAGCACAATGCTCACCAACTCCGCAAACAGACTCGTTGCCACCACATAGCGTGTTTTCTTGATGGCCACTGCACCGAAATATACAGCCAGTACATAAAAGGTGGTATCGTGACTGCCGTTAAAGATTCCGGCGAGCCGTCCGGCAAAGCTATCTGCACCAAGGCCGCCTTCCGTCACCGGTTTGATCATATCCACCATCAAGCCACGCGCACCGCTGCCGCTGAACGGTTTCATGATGGCGACCGGCAATGCGTCGACAAACCGGGTATCAAATCCAAAAACATGGAACGCAGAAGCGATGCCATGCGTTATCATTTCCATACCGCCACAGGCCCTGAAAACACCAATCCCAACCAGCATCGCCACCAGATACGGAATGATTTTCACCGCCACCTCAAAGCCTTCTTTCGCACCGTCAATAAAAGATTCATATACATTCACATTTTTAAAGAATGCCATGGAGATAAAAATGATAATGACAGAAAAATATGATCAACCCTCCTATGATATTACTCGCCACTTCCATAATTTCTTTTGAGAAGGTGCTGAACAAGTAAGTCAGTCCGGCAATAAAAACTATAATTCCCAAAATCCAGGCAGTTAGAACGGCATCCCATTTTATTTTCTGGATAAATGTGCAGAGTATCAATCCGGAAATCATACCACCATAAGTGGAAATCAGCAATGGCAGAAAAATATCAGTAGGATTGACAGCTCCGGCTGTTGCCCGGAAAGCAATGATACTGACAGGTATAATGGTAAAACCGGCCGTGTTCAGTGTCAGGAACATGATCATTGCATTCGACGCCTGATCCTTATTCGGGTTGATGTCGTGCAATTCTTTCATGGCCTTCAGTCCTAACGGGGTGGCAGCATTATCCAGCCCCAGCATATTGGCCGAATAATTCATCAGGATGCTTCCCATGGCAGGATGGTCTTTTGGAATCTCCGGAAACAGACGGCTGAAAAAGGGGCTGATTAATTTGGAAAAGATACGGATGGCGCCACCTTTCTCTCCAACCTTCATGATACCCAGCCAGAAACACATGACGCCGGTAAGTCCGAGTGAAATCTCAAAAGCTGTTTTAGATGAATCCGTAATGGCATTTACGGCAGCGGAGATGACAGCCGTATCGCCCAAAAAGATAAGCTTGAACAAGACGATGATAAAAGATAAAATGAAGAACAGGATCCAGATATAATTTAAAACCATACGATAGACTTATACTATACAATGTACGAATTTAATTAGCTAATTAGCCACTTAATCAATAAATTTGCCGCGTGTCTAAGAAATACGAACTGCCGGAAATAGTGAACAGGAAAGCGAAGTTCAATTACGAATTTATCGAATCGTATAAAGCCGGAATGGTGCTGACAGGAACGGAAATAAAATCCATCAAGGAGGGTAAGGTAAATTTAGGCGACAGTTTCTGTTACTTCCGTCAGGGTGAATTATGGATAAAGAACCTCCACATCTCTGAATATAAAAACGGCAGCTATGCGAACCATGAACCGATGCGCCTGCGCAAGTTATTACTGACCAAAAAAGAAATTGGGAAACTGGAAGGTACAATAAAAGAGAAAGGATTGACCATTATTCCTTACAAAATCTTCTTCAATGAAAGAGGCCTGGCAAAGATAGAAATCGCCCTGGCGCGCGGTAAGAAGAGTTTTGACAAACGCGAGTCCATTAAGGAGCGGGATTCTCAAAAAGAGATACAGCGGATAAAGAAGGCAGCCCATTATAAATAATTAAGTTCCGGACTATTCGTCCGAAACTCATTTTCATTTTAATTTGAACATTCCCCTGCCAAACTATAGCAATATCCGCCCCTGTTAAATACGATAGATCATTAAAGTTTAAAGTACTAATTCAACTCAGCCTCTAATTCCGCCCTGTGGAATACTAAAATACTCATGCAGCAGAAAAGTACCACAATGGAAGCGGCGAACATCAGGCCACCATCACCCATAATGTTGATTTCCCCCATTGTCAGGTGCATACAAATAGCTCCAAACATCATCAGAGCACCTAAAATGGCACCTCTCCATGCGGTTCTGGGAACCAGTAACAAGACAATGGCAACGACCTCCAGGATAGCTACAACATAACGTCCTGCAGATTCCATACCGATACGCTGAAAAATGTATACTACTTCCGGCGTACCTGCGAATTTAGTATATGCGGTAAATCCAAAAATGGCCGCAACAATCAATCGGGTTCCTATGTCCAGAATTTTGATATTGTTTTTCATAGACAAAGATTTTATTGTCATTAAGTTATAACATTTGCCAGACTTGTCAACGATTCATGAGTATCCGGCAAGAATCAATTAGTATTCGGTTGAAAAAAGGAAGTATTTGGTAAAAGGGAGTGCGGAAAATGGAGAAATTTCTGTCTAATAACAGAAAAACCAAGAGAAATACGATAAAAATGAGAAATATTGCGCGAAAAGACTATTCTGCTATGCCTTCTGTCAGAACAGAAACGCTGTTTTTCAGAACTTCTACAACACCGCTTTTTAATTTAAATTCCTGTTTGCCGGAGTTTGTCTTAATCTTTACCGTTCCTTCCACGATAGAAGCAATCATAGGTGCATGATTATTCAGGATTTCAAATTTACCATCGGTACCACACAACTGCACAGATTCGGCTTCGCCTGTAAATACCTTTTGTTCCGGTGTCAGTATGTTTAATTGCATATTGTTTATTTGAGAGGTAAGAGCTTAGCAGTAAGGAATTCTCAAACTCCTTACTGCTGTACAACTTTTTAATTATTTTGCTTCAGACAATAATTTTTTACCTTTTTCTATAGCATCGTCAATGGTACCTACTAAGTTGAATGCCGCTTCCGGATATTCATCCACTTTTCCTTCCATAATCATCTCGAAACCACGCAGAGTCTCTTCGATAGGGACAAAAACGCCTTTCAAGCCGGTAAACTGCTCTGCCACATGGAATGGCTGAGACAAGAACCGCTGAACACGACGAGCGCGGTGAACCACCAGTTTATCTTCTTCAGACAATTCATCCATACCAAGGATGGCAATGATATCCTGTAATTCCTTATACCGTTGTAAAATCATTTTTACCCGTTGAGCCACACCGTAATGTCTTTCGCCGATTACCTGAGGATCCAGGATTCTCGAAGTGGAATCCAGCGGATCCACCGCAGGATAAATACCCAACTCAGCGATCTTACGGCTCAATACCGTGGTCGCATCCAAGTGAGCAAATGTAGTTGCCGGAGCCGGGTCCGTTAAGTCATCCGCCGGTACATATACCGCCTGTACAGAGGTAATGGAACCGGACTTGGTAGAGGTAATACGTTCCTGCATCAAACCCATCTCGGTAGAGAGTGTCGGCTGGTAACCTACCGCTGAAGGCATACGTCCTAATAACGCAGACACTTCAGAACCCGCCTGAGTGAAACGGAAGATATTATCTACGAAAAATAAGATATCGCGTCCTTTGCCATCACCGTCACCATCACGGAACTGCTCCGCAATCGTCAATCCGGACAATGCCACGCGCGCACGTGCTCCGGGAGGCTCGTTCATCTGGCCGAACACCAAGGTTGCTTTGGATTCCAGCAAAGCTGTTTTATCAACAACGGACAAGTCCCAGTCACCCTTTTCCATAGAGTGTTTGAAAGCCTCACCGTACTTAATTACATCTGATTCCAGGAACTCGCGCAACAGGTCATTTCCTTCACGCGTTCTTTCACCCACACCGGCAAATACGGATAACCCGCCATGTCCTTTGGCAATATTATTCACCAACTCCATGATTAATACCGTCTTACCTACACCGGCACCACCGAACAAACCGATTTTACCACCTTTTGCATAAGGCTCTATCAGGTCAATCACTTTGATACCGGTTAATAATACTTCTTTAGAAGTAGCCAGGTCTTCGTATTTCGGAGGTTTCCTGTGTATGGGATATCCGCCTACCTTGCTCACTTCACCGATACCATCGATAGCGGTGCCGATAACATTAAACAATCGTCCTTTGATGGCATCACCGGCCGGCATTGTAATCTGGCTGCCTGTATCGGTTACTTCAGCACCACGCGTCAAACCTTCGGTTGCATCCATCGCCACACAACGAACGCTGTCTTCCCCTAAATGCTGCTGGCATTCCAGCACCACTTCAGAACCATCGTCTTTTTTTACGATCAATGCGTTTAATATTTTTGGAAGAGCAATTCCCTCTCCGCTGAAAGACACGTCCACTACAGGACCGATGATTTGAGTTATTTTACCTACGCTTGCCATAGAATATATTGCTAATGTGATTTAAAAATTCGGTGCAAAAATACGTTTAAGTACCTGCTTTACAAAATTGAATTGCCAAAGTTGTCCACAAATAAAGATTTGGTAATTTTTGACTGAGAATGACCTTGTTATATAGCTTTTTTGAAAATTAAATTGTAAATTCGTTAAATGAGCGAGTGTCTGAAATACCTGTCCGTTCTGTTAATTTCATGGATTGTACTACCACATTCGTTTGGAAATGAACGGATACGATGCTCCACGATGGATGTTTTCATCAGAAAAGCGGCCGGCAATCCCGAAGTTATAAGGCAAAGGGAACAACTGGAGCAGGAAACCGCACAATGGATCAACCAATCCTCCGCCAACAAACCTGGTTCCATAGCCAGTTTAGTGACGATTCCGGTTGTTGTGCATGTCGTTTACAACACCCCAGACCAAAACATTTCAGCTGCACAGATTCAATCACAGATTGAACGCTTAAACAAAGACTACCGGAATCTGAATACCGATAAATTATCCTCCGGCCATCCGTTTTTCAGCCTGGCATCAGATGCCCAGGTTGAGTTTTGCCTGGCAAAATCTGACCCGAATGGAAACGCTACGACCGGAATAACACGTACGCCTACCACAAGAACTGAATTTTCTGATGACGATAGTGTGAAATTTAGCAACAAAAGGGGTGAAAATGCCTGGAATTCCACCCAATACCTGAATATGTGGGTTTGCAAAATGGACGGCAATACCCTCGGGTATGCACAGTTGCCTGATGACCTTGCCCTTTTCGGTGAAACCGACGGGGTTGTTATAGATTTTGAAGCATTCGGCACGATTGGAACAGCAAAATCCCCGTTTAATCTCGGCAGAACCGCCACACATGAAGTAGGACACTGGCTGAACTTAAGGCATATCTGGGGGGATGATGAAGGCACCGGAAGCAAATGTTCCGGTACGGATAACGTTACTGACACTCCGAATCAGGAAATTGCCACCACCGGATGCCCGCTGGGCGAAATGACCGATGCCTGTACCGCCGCTTCTCCCGGTATCATGTTTCAAAACTATATGGACTATACCGATGATGCCTGTATGGTGATGTTCACGACCAAACAGGTAGATCGTATGCAGGCTATTTTAAGCAGCACCCGATCGGCTATTGTTACTTCTAATAAATGCCTGAGCAGCGGCGTCGTTCGTCCATGGACGGATAAACTCAGAATTTACCCGAATCCGGTGGAAAATTATTTGACCATAGAAGGATTGCCTTCCACAAAATCCAGAATTTTCTATATTGATTTCCATAACGTTTTAGGCGAGATAGTGTATTCCACTACCTTTTCTGCAGCACAGAATATGTTGGAAATGCAGCATTTTGAAAAAGGCACGTATATCATGACGGTTTACAACGAGGAATTTTCATCTACACAAAAGCTGACGGTTGTAAAATAATCACCACTTATCCTTTTCTTCAGATAATTTTTTAAACAATAGTTTCCTGGCGCGGTACAGCTGGATCTTAATCGTACCTACCGGAATGCCCAATTCGGCTGAAATCTCCTCATAATTATATTCTTTAAAATAGCGCAGCTGGATGACCCGTGAAAATATCTCGTCCATCTCATTTACAGCCTTTTGTAACTTATCCTGCCGCTGCGATTTTATCAAATCCATTTCAGGGTCATTAGCAGTACTGAATCTAATATTATCCGTAATGGATATGTCCTGCTGGTCCAGGGAAACCTTATCAATACTTTTCCTTCGCAAAAAATCAATACTGGTGTTCGATGCAATTTTAAACAACCAGGTAGAGAAAGCATATTCTGGGGAATACTGATACAGCCTGTCGAAAGCTTTGGCAAACGTCTCAATGGTGAGGTCTTCGGCATCCTCGGACGATTTTACTATTTTTAAAATGATGTGGAAAATGGAATTCCTGTACTTCTCCAGAAGAGCCGTATACGCCCTTTGATCGCCGGATTTGGCAGCAGCGAGCAATTCATCATCAATGGCATTATGGCTTTTTATTACCATTTGCTTGTGGGGCTAATCCTGCTTATCAGTCCTAAAGAAGTAACTGTGACGCTATAGATACAATCATAGATACCCGCCAGATACCATCTTGAATTCAAGTGCAGCCTTCTGTTCAAAAAAAAATTATACAGTATCGTCATGGAAAAATAAACAGCAAAGATTAAAAACGCGTACCCGGTAATTATTGTTTCATTCTCGATAAACAATAATGCGATTACTGAAAAAACAAGGAGGCAATAAACACCCATTTTAGTAAACCAATATGCGCCCAACAGCATCCTGTCAAATGGCTTGTAGAGTGCTCCGCTCTGATAGTGCCGTATTTTCTGTTTCATCCAATCCGGCCAGTTATCCTCAGCATCGCTTACGGTATAACTGTTCAATGACAGGCAAACCGTTGTATTCCGTGCATTTGCCATTGTCTGTATGGTCAAATCGTCATCACCGGATGCAATGGACAATTCTTTTTCCGTCCAGATTTTTTTCTTTATTAAGACCGCGTCATACGCCACGTTTCGCCCCACACTCATATAAGGATTGCCCAGCAGTGCCCATCCAAGGTATTGTAATGCGGTTTGGGCTGTTTCATATTCTGTCAGTCCGTTTAAAAAACCCCTTTTCTTCTTATACGGCGAAATTCCTAAAACAATTTTATGCTGCTCATCAACCCTTGCCGCCATCTCCGAAATCCAGCTTTCACTCAGCGGACGGCAGTCGGCATCCGTCAGCAAGACCACTTCGTTTTTAGCCTGTTCCACCCCTTTCTGTAAAGCATATTTCTTACCCAATCCCACCTTTTCTTCTTTGGTCAGGTGAATTAATTTCAGCCGTACATCTTTTATTCCCAACTGAGCTGTAGTATCATCAGAGCCATCATCCACGACTATGACTTCATAATCGGGATACTTTTGCTGTAAGATAAGCGGTAGATTTTTCCGTAGATTTTCCGCTTCATTTTTTGCACAGATGACAACAGAAACAGACTTTGGGGATGAAAGGGTTAGCGGGTTCGCTGTTCGGTTAAGACTCAAAACAACCAGCAGTACCAACTGGTAAATTATTTGAAAAATGGCACAAAATATAATTAGATACAAAACGGTACTCACCCAATAAAAGTAAAGGTTTTTATCGTATTTTTGGCTTTTTAATTTCCATTTTCTGACATTCCAGATTCAACATACCGATTCACATTCCAATGCACGGGCGGGAATTATCAGCACCGGCCACGGCAACATTGAAACACCCATTTTCATGCCAGTCGGAACACAGGGGACGGTAAAGGCGGTCCATTTCACTGAATTGGAAAATGAAGTGAAAGCGCAGATAATATTAGGCAATACCTATCATCTTTACCTCCGTCCGGGATTGGAGATACTGCATAAAGCGGGTGGATTACACGCCTTCAACACGTGGCAGAATCCTATCCTGACCGACAGCGGCGGATACCAGGTGTATTCTCTCTCCCACCGACGAAAACTGACCAAAGACGGCGTCACTTTCCAATCGCATGTTGATGGCTCCAAACATCTGTTTACACCGGAGAATGTCATGGATACCCAGCGCATCATCGGGGCCGATTTTATCATGGCTTTTGATGAATGCACCCCTTATCCCTGCGACTATGCGTATGCCAAGAAATCACTGAAAATCACACACGACTGGCTGCTGCGCTGCATCCAGCGTTTCGACACGACTCTGCCCTTATACGGATTTGAGCAAACGCTCATCCCGATAGTGCAGGGCAGTGTGTATAAGGATTTAAGAACGGAATCCGCGGAATTCATTGCCGCACAGAATCGACCGGCCAATGCGATTGGCGGGCTCGCCGTAGGCGAGCCCGCAGAAATCATGTACGAGATGACGGATCTGGTATGCTCCGTTCTCCCTAAAGACAAACCCCGCTACCTGATGGGCGTCGGCACACCCGCCAACATCCTGGAGTCCATTGCGCTGGGTGTGGATATGTTTGACTGCGTCATGCCTACGCGCAATGCACGGCACGGATTGCTGTTTACAGCAGCGGGTGTCATCAATATCAAAAACCAAAAATGGAAAGATGATTTTTCCCCTATTGATGTCAATGTCCCTTGCTCCACCAGTCACAAGCATTCCAAAGCTTATTTACGGCATTTGTTTGTAGTGGAAGAATACCTGGCTGCACAGATTGCCAGCCTGCACAACCTCCCCTTTTACCTGTGGCTGGTCACCGAAGCCAGAAACCAGCTAAAAGAAGGTACCTTTACCTCCTGGAAAAATGAACTGATCCCCAAATTAAACAACAGGCTGTAGCGACCATGAAAGTGCTGGATGTATATATTATCAAAAATTTCTGATCACATTCTTCTTTGCCATATTTTTGCTGAGTGCCATTGCTATTGTCATTGACATTACGGAAAAGATAGATGACTTTATCAACTCCAATGCTCCGCTGCATGCCATTGTATTCGATTACTATCTCAATTTCATCCCGTGGATCGGGCTCATGCTGGCTCCGATTTTCGTATTCATATCGGTCGTTTACCTGACATCGCGATTGACGGCCAATACCGAAATCATCTGCATGCTGAATGGCGGTGTCAGTTTCTACAGGCTACTGGTTCCGTATATGTTTACGGCGCTTTTACTGACCGGATTATTTGCATTGTACAACCATAACCTGTTACCAAAATCAAATAAGGTAAAAATAAGATTTGAAGAGCAATACTCCTCCAAAAAAGATAAGCGCGCCACGGAAATCAACTATCATTTTCAAATCGGCAAAGACACTTTCATCTTCACGCAATCGTATGATCTGAACAGCAATGCCGGATATAAATTCTCTCTCGAAGAAATAAAGGACAAGAAACTGCAGTACAAATTTTCGGCGGAAAACATGAAGTGGGATACCACTAAAAACACCTGGCAGCTGCTGAACTGGAAATACCGTAAAAACATCGGCGAACAGGACAGGATCCTTAAAGGCGCAGACACGCTGATGAACCTGCCGATTACTCCCAAAGAATATATAAAACAAACCTATGATATTGAGACGATGACTACCAAAGAACTGTCTGTTTTCATTTTGGATCAGATGCATAAAGGCAATGAGAATGTAAAAATATATGAGGTGGAGAAATACCGCAGAACGGCCATCCCTTTCAGCACCATTATCCTAACCCTGATTGCCGTTGCCATGACCACCAAAAAAGTACGAAATGGAATGGGACTGTACATTGTGGCCGGTATGCTGTTAAGCGGCGCCTACGTTATCATCCAGCAGTTCTCCACGGTGTTTGCCACTAAGGGCAATCTGGATCCGCTGCTGGCCGTGTGGATTCCCAATATCATTTTTGGGGTGATTGCGGTATTACTGGTATTCAGAGCTCCGAAATGATTTATCGAAATGTAAGTTACCCCCATTCACCTTTGAATATCCTTCCAATTATCTAGTTAAGTCATCAATTTCGTTTGAAAAAATGGAAGACGAACAAGCCGCGGAAGAGAAGAAGCTGAGGGGCAGGGTAGGGAAGCGTGAGATTATTTACCGTATAATACGCAGGTATGCCAAACAAAAAGAAGAAACCGCAAAAGAGCAGTCCAACCATCGGTAATTTTGAGCAAATTGCCAGTATGGCTCTGGAGATGGCTGCCAACAAAGCAAAGCTGAAAACCGTGCAGGTTAAAAAAAGTATAGACCTGCGGAACCAAAATTGAAATTTTCGTGTTATATTTGTATTGAGGTGTTGGGAGCTATATGCCTCCACTTCAGGGAATGCCACTGGTATCTTTGAGCCTCAAATTCTAAAGGGGTGGTTTATAACCACCCTTTATTATTTTATCCAAGTCTCCGCTTTTATATTGTTCTCTCGTAATTATGGTAATGGATTCATCTCTATACCGTAAATGAATTTCTTGGGCCTTGTTTCCGTTTTTATGCGTTGTTTCAAAACCATAACTAACACCCGTTATAATTTCCTGTAAGTTATATCGCTTTTCTAAAATGATTATCGGAATTGCTCCTTGACCTATTGCTGATCTTACACCATTGGTAATAGCACTGGAAATGTTTTTATATGGCGCCGTGCCTTTTGTTGTATCACTATGATTTGGTTTTTTATTATCGGCCTTAATGCCGTTTAGTAAAAGTTCTGGGTTTTTCTTCCCTTTCACTTTACTATGTTCTGCAACTAAAGCCTGCATATCCTTAAATTGATTTGCGTAAATCTTTGTAGATATCACATTGTCATTAAAGTCGTCTCCTTTGTCAGCTCGTTTATGTATTGCTGTAGAAGAACCATTTTCATATTCTTTTATACTGTCGTACTGGTCACGATTTAAATCTACTTTCTTGCTTTTTGTGCTATACAACAATGAACTTTTCGGAATTCTTGCAACAACAGTAATTTTGACCTTAAATCTATCCAGCACCTCTTTCGGCACCTCATCCTCATCGCAGGGATAGAAACCATGTTCACAGCCGTGACCGCCGGCGCGCACCAGCACATTTTGCGCATTCGTTCCGGCAATCATCCCGTAGGGGAGGTCTGTCCCTTTATTGTCAGCAGTTTTCTTATAAATCCCGCACTGGTGGCCGTCTATGTTGCCTTTGACCAGCTCCGGAAGCTCGCTCACATGAACAAACTTTTTGGCCACCATCTTTTCACACCACTCCCGGGAGGTGGTTTTCAGGCTTCCGATATATTTGCGCCACGGCATATCCAGATCTGCTGCCGTTGTTTCCATATACTGCCGAGAATACTGATTGATGGCATCCGTGGTGATTGTTTTGGTATAGCGGACCAGGGCGCCGTCGGTATTCTTATCCGATAAGATAAAATCCCGTAGTTGTCCCTGAAGGCTGGAATAGCTTCCGCCGGTGGTGGTATTCTGCCGGATAATGTCTTCTACCTTATCAAGAATATTGACATTCAGGCCGTATTCCGTCAGGGAGGCTATTGTGCTGTTGATGCTGTACTCCCGGATCAGCTTTAGTTTCTCTTCCGGCAATTGTGCCTTTTTGCTGCTGATATAGTTTTTGAAGTACTGGTTTTGTAAGCCAGCGACCGTTTCAAATGTTTTAATGAATTCCCGTACGGAGTCCTGATATTTTTTAGACACGATGATTTTCTGCAGCTTGTTTTTTATCTGCATGATCAGTTTCAGGTTGGCAATACTGTTCTTTATCTTGCCTGCTGCAGATATCTCCAGCTCTTTGGTAATCTCCAGGATTTATTTCATCCACCAATTTTACATGATACCAAATCTTAGGTATTATATACAGATTCCCCTGCTATTTTCTTTTTTATCGAATTAAGCGTGTATTTTTGTTATTCAGAATTATTCTAAATAAATTGACTCCCGCCAGGAATATCACGCAGTTACAGATTGGAGAAGATGCCGTCATTATGGAGTATGCCAATGGATTTGTCGCCTGCAAACTGATGTCGATGGGGCTGCTGGCCGGCACCGTCTTTACATTGGTCCGGAAAGCCCCGTTTGGCGGAGCCTATTATATCAAGACAAAAAACCATATTATTGGTTTGCGTACCGATGAGGCAGTTTATGTATTAACAAAATCATCCTGAACGGAACGGAATATTCTGTGAGGATCTTTTTAGCAATTGAAATGTCGAAACAGCAAAAAATAGCCCTGATTGGCAATCCTAATACAGGAAAATCATCGGTATTCAATCATCTTACCGGCATGCGGCAAAAAGTCGGGAATTTTCCGGGTGTAACCGTAGAGCGCAAGAACGGCATTTTAAAATTAGACGGCAGCACCGGAATTTCAGTGACGGATCTACCGGGTACCTATAGTTTATTTCCCACTTCACTGGATGAACGTATCGTGCTGAATGTGCTGACAAACCCGGCAGATAAGGACTTCCCGGATGCCGTTGTCTATATTGCGGATATCAATCATCTGGAAAGGCACTCCCTTCTCTTATCACAAATCATCGATTTAAAGTTCCCGATTGTCCTTGCCTTAAACATGAATGACATCGCAACACAAAACGGCATTACCGTAGATATCAAAAGACTATCCGCATTATACGATCTGCCGATAGTAATGGTAGACGGCAGAACGGGTTCCGGCATCCCAGAGCTGAAAGATGAACTGAAAGCTGTCCTGCGAACTCAAAAGAGCAGCACCGTTTCGTTTCACGCCTTTTCTGAAAAAGAGACCTCTTTGGTGGCTGAGGTCGAAAAAATTACCGGCAATACAAATCCATACGCCTGTCTGTTAATGGCACACCAGTATCAGAAATTACCATTTCTGAATGTTCAGCAAAAAACTGCTGTCGCAAAGAGCACTCAGGCCCATCAGCTGAATTCACTGGACAGCCAGCTGGGAGAGATCATGAACCGGTATGATCAGTTTATACCCATACTCAATAAAGTGCTGGACCAAAAAATTGTTACCGGTCATTCCTTTACGGATAAGATGGACGTCCTGCTGACCCATCGTACTGCAGGTCCGCTGATATTCTTCGGCATCCTATTGTTCATCTTTCAGGCGATTTTTTCCTGGTCCATCCTTCCGATGGATTTTATCGATCTGCAATTTTCCAACCTGAGTTATTATATACAACAACATTTTGAAAGCAATGTATGGACCAAACTGCTGAGCGAAGGCATTATCCCGGGCGTCAGCGGCGTGCTGGTTTTTGTTCCGCAAATCTTCCTGCTGTTTTTATTGATAACCCTTTTGGAAGAAATCGGTTATATGTCGCGGGCTGTTTTTATGTTTGACAAGATCATGCAGAAATTCGGACTGAACGGCAGAAGCATCGTAACACTGATATCCGGTGGTGCCTGCGCCGTGCCGGCCATCATGAGTACGCGTACCATCAGCAACTGGAAGGAACGCATCATCACCATCCTGGTGACACCTTTCATCAGCTGCTCGGCACGCATTCCCGTATTTGCCATTTTAATCGGATTTGTGGTACCTAAAATAACGGTCTTTGGATTTCTCAATGCCCAGGGGCTGGTATTCATGTCGTTGTATCTGACAGGTGTGGTTACAGCCCTCGCCGCAGCCTTTATTTTAAAGAAACTAATAAAAACGGATGAGCATTCCTTTTTGATGCTGGAACTGCCTGAATACAAAATGCCGCATTGGAAAAATGTGTTTTTCAATGTCTATGAAAAAGTAAAATCATTCGTCTTAGGCGCGGGGAAAATTATACTGGTGGTTTCCATCTTGCTATGGTTTTTAGCGAGTTTCGGTCCTTCCCTGAAACTAAAAGAAGCTGAAAACATCGCCCGGATTGAATCTGCGCTTCTGCACTATGACACAAAAACCACGGACCTTCACATTGCCGCCAAACGCCTGGAGGCTTCGTATGCCGGCATGATGGGCAGGGTAATTGAGCCTGTCATCCGTCCGCTGGGCTTCGACTGGAAAATCGGCATTGCGCTGATAACATCCTTTGCCGCCCGCGAAGTCTTTGTCGGCACCATCTCCACCTTATATTCTATCGGGAAGGATGCGGACAACCTCACGATAAAACAAAAACTGCAAAATGAAAAGAATGACGAAGGAATGCCTGTTTTCACCATGCCGGTCGCACTGTCCTTAATCTTATTCTACTTATTCGCCATGCAGTGCATGAGTACGCTGGCAACCGTTTACAGGGAGACCAAAAGCTGGAAATGGCCGGCTTTTCAATTTGTATTCATGAGCGGACTGGCTTACACGGTTTCACTGCTGGTATTTCAGGTATTAAAATAAGCAGTCTGTTTAATGTACTTCCACAGAACCTTTTCAAACCGGATTTTGTTATATTGGAATTAAGGACAGACATGCGTATCTTATTCTCATTTTTAAGTTTTATATTTTTTGCAGGATGCAACCATGCACAAAATGCACCGGCAGAATCGGCCAAAGATACTTCATCCAATAAAAAAGTCAGGACTATGGATACAACTATGGAAATTGCCACTTTCGGCGGAGGATGTTACTGGTGTATGGAAGCCGTCTTTCAGCGACTGGAAGGTGTGGCAAAGGTAGAGTCGGGTTTTTCAGGCGGACAGGTGAAAGATCCAACCTATAAGGAAGTATGCACCGGCACTACCGGACATGCAGAAGTCATACAGCTAACTTTTGACACCGCTAAAGTTTCGTTTACGGATTTGCTGAAAGTTTTCTTTACCATGCACGACCCGACGACATTGAACCGGCAGGGCAATGATATCGGCACGCAGTATCGCTCCGGGATATTCTATCATAACGACGCACAGAAAAAAGCTTCTCAAGAAATCATTGATGCACTAAATCAGGCACACGCCTATCCGGATAAGATAGTGACGGAAGTAACGCCATTCGATACGTTTTATAAAGCGGAAGACTATCATCAGGATTATTACAATCAGAACAAGACACAGGGTTACTGCATGTATGTCATCCAGCCGAAAATAGAAAAATTCGAAAAGGTGTTCAAAGACAGGCTGAAGAAGTAATCACTAACGCCTATAATTCCCTTTTACTGATATTTATCATGGTTTCATTTCTTTCCATTTTGTAACTTACTGAATAAAAAGTCCGCAATGGATAAACCACTCCGAAACATAGACCACATGATGTGGGATGTCGATATGCCTACCAGTCTGGTAACAATTACTGGTATGATGTGTTTTGAAGAGCCCGTCAGCAAGAAAAAACTTACCTCCATAATCGAAAACCGCCTTCTGAAATTTGAACGGTTTCACAAGAAGGTGATACTGAAAAACAAAAAACCGGTTTGGCACTTCGATGAAACCTTCAGTCTCGGCTCCCATATTCATCATATTGCCTTACCTTCTCCGGGAAATTACGAAACACTGCAGGAAGTGGTAAGCGACCTGATCAGTCAGCCGCTGGACCACAGCAAACCGTTGTGGCAGGTTCACCTGATTGACAATTATAATGGCGGCAGTGTTGTACTCTGGAGATTACACCATGCCATAGCAGACGGCATAGCTCTTATAAAAGTGGTTTTTTCTTTGACGGGTGCAACAAAAGAATCTTCCCTGGACACGATACTTCATGAATCAGCCAAAGCCAGGGAAAAACATACTTTGATGTACGACATCAATGAACTGATAAAAACAGGCAAAGACCTTTATGCCGAGGCACAGCACTTATGGAAAGAACCTGAAGCGATAAAAGATACACTTAAAGAATCATGGAGCATTACCAAAGAATTGGGCAGATTGTTTTTAGGAGAATCCGTACAGGGAACCATCTACAAAGGTGAATTGGGTTATTCGAAAAAGGCAGCATGGTCAACCCCTTTGCCGCTGAATGAGATAAAACAAATCGGTAAACAGCACCAGGCAACCGTCAATGACATATTGCTGGCACTGATTACGGGCGCACTGCGGAGGCATCTGATAAAACACAAACAGAATCTGAAAAAATGCATCCGGGTGGTGGTACCGGTTAATGTTCGGAAAAAGAATGAGGAAATCCGGGTACACAATAAAATCGGGATGCTGTCGATAGAATTGCCTGTGCACATCAAAGACGTAAAAAAGAGAATCGCATACATCCGGGAAAAAACTGAATTATTAAAACACTCTATAGAGCCTGTCCTTATTTACAATATGCTGAACATACTGGCAGATGTGATTCCTTCCTCGCTGGAGCAAAAATTTTCCAACTATATCGGTTCCCAGATTGCGGGTGTTGTCACGAATGTACCGGGACCGAAAGATTCCATTTATTTAGCCGGCGAGAAAGTAAAGGATCTGATGTTCTGGGTTCCCCAAACCAGTCCGCTGGGAATCGGAGTAAGCATTATCAGTTATAACAACAGGGTCTGCCTTGGAGTCGTAACGGATACGAATTTAGTCGATGACCCGGATCAAATCATCAATGGATACTATAAGGAATTTGAAGCGATGAAAGGATTATTGATAAAACCCACTCCCTAATTTTTATCAGACGCATTGCGTTTCGGCCTGTTAAACAATAAGGAAGAAACAATAGGTAAGAAGAAAATAGATACAGTGAGTATGGATATGAATAAATCAAAGTGCTCACTCTCAATAAATTGAAAAGCCGGAAGGTGTTTGTAATAGTGCGCAGGAAAGGAGAGCAATAACTTAATTCCCAATACGCCAATCACTATGAATGCCGAAGTTTCCAGGAACCTGTATTTTTCCATTAATCTTACGAAACTTTGGGCAACAAACCGCATCGTCAGAATACCGATAAATACGCCTGTCCAAATCAGGTAAATATTACTGGTAAAGGCCACCGCAGCAAATACATTGTCGATTGAAAAAGCCAGATCCATTATCTCCACCAAAATGACAGTAGACCAGAACTTTCCAAACAATCCGAATGTATATCTGTAAATCCTGCTTTCTTCCTTATTCAGCGTATCATCTTCTTTTTGCGGAGTAGCCTTTGATATGAAGTAATCGATGAAAAGATACATAAGATACATACCGCCCAATGCTTTCAGCCACCATATCTTTATGAGCCAGGATGCCAGCACCAAAGAAATTCCCCTGAAAACATAAGCTCCAATTATACCGTACTTGAGCGCTTTGTTTCGCTGCTCTTTGGGCAAATCCATCACCATTGTTGCCAACACCGCAGCATTATCAACGGACAGTAAACTTTCAATCACTATCAGGTTGATAATGATAAGAACGGCCTGCTCTATACTGATACCTTGTAGTATTTCTGACATATTGGGAATAACGGCGGTTGAAGTTCAGTAAAAAAAATCTTAAAAAATGTTAACATAATGAATATTCTTTGTAAATTTAAGGTGAAAACTGTCTGATATGAAAAAAATTTTTCTCTCGTTCATCTTCTTGTTCATTTTCATCCCTTTAAAATCACAGACCAGGTATTTTCCCATACCCGGAGCAAGGGAGATTCCCGGTTCTAAAATAAACGGCACGCTGGATGACATTTCCGACTTTGCAACCTGTACACAGGTTCCGTTTACCATGCCGGATGGCACCAAATTAATGACAGATATATATCTGCCCATTCTTCAGGATAGTTTCGTCTATAAAGACACCTTCAGTTTTGCCTTACTGCCTGCTCCCTTTCCCCAGGTAAGGATTCCAATCAATGCGACCCTTTTACCAAAAGGATTTCAGTATCTGATCTACGATACAATTAATGGTGTTCCGAATCCCAATCCATTTCAAATGCCTATGATTCTGGAACGAACACCTTATGACAAGAATGGCGCAGTAGAAGGTTCCGCGATGGCTTTGCTGGGTTACGTAGGTGCCGTTCAGGATATGCGCGGCAGGTATACTTCGCAGGGGGCTTATATGCCATTGTATTCTGACAGCTGGAAAAAATGGCCTTATCATAATTACACGCATGTGCTGGATATTACAGACCCTTCTGATCCCAGAAATGGGAATAATCACGAAGATGGATACAATACGATTGAATTTGTAAAAAACCAACTGGTTAGAAAATTTGACCTAAACCGGGATGGAATCATGGAAACGACAGACCTGGTATACAATGGATCAATAGGTTCATTTGGCGCATCGGCATTGGGTTATAATCAGTTACAGGCAGCAGCCGCTCATAAGATTGATCCGACACAACCTGGTTTAAAATCGATGTTTCCAATTGTCGGTCCGTTGGAATTTTATAAAAGTACCGGCTATCAGAATGGCTGCCTGAGGGACGGACTGGTAACAGGATGGCTAAGAGGACAGATAAAAGACACCCGGGACGAACTGATGGGCATAGACACAGGTATTGATGATGACATACACTCCTCCAAAGATTATAATACACCCGATAAATTTGATGCCGCCAATAAGGCCATCGACCACTTCGTTACCGTACGGTACGAAAACTCACCCTGCGGATATTATCCGAACTCTATCGGAAGATCTGATATGGATGCCAGTAAAGCACCTGTGGATATTAACGGAGAGGGACAGAAAGACGGCGCTTACTCCAGGTATAAAAATATGGAAGTGCCCACGTTTCATGTTGCCGGCTGGTGGGATATATTTGTGGATGGTTCACTGGAAACGCACAAATTTATTCAGGACAACATCACTCAGAAGAAAAACCTGCAGAAAATCGTAATGGGGCCATGGGCACATCAGACCATTGCCTCCACGAAGACAGGAGATAAAATTTATCCGAAAAACGTAACCGATATTACAAGGATTGACATTGCCAATATTGGCGCGGATGGCGATATAAACATAGGCGATATTGCTAAATCAGAATTAATCAGCTGGTTCAGGTATAACCTGAATTATCATGGCTACAATAAAGTAGGGGAGCCAAAGGTATTGATTCCCAAATCAACCAAATGGCAATCACCGCTTCCGCAATTGCCGCAAATAGAGGTACGCTTCCCTTCAGAAGATTACAAAATCCGTTTTGTCGACCTGTTGAATTTCATTTTAGGGGAACAAGGGTTAATTCAGGTACCTGTTGAAATCAGGCTGGGCACCCTGGTTATCCCATTCAAACTGGATGTGCCTGAACTCGGACCTATCCTGGAAGGCTTCGGAACAACGGGCAGGGTTGACAGTATCCCTCAGTATGATTATACGTCCATACCGAGCATTCGATATTATATAGTTGGAGCATCCAGTGACGACGGTCAGACTTCTTATGCAGGCAATTACTGGATGGGGACAGAAGTGTTTCCTCCGAACGAAATCAGGTGGTTCGACATGTTTTTACATCAGAACGGAAAATTGAACTTTGTCAAGCCAACGGCTGATGAGGGTTATAAAACGTATGTCCATGATCCGGACAATCCAATCATTACCGTTGGTGGTGGAAATATGATTGAAAACACCCCTCAGGGCGACCGTTCCAGCCAGGGACAGATGAATTATGCCGATCCCTTACTCGCACCATACACCATGGACAGGGAAGGTGTGCTGAAATTTGAGACAGATGTATTGCCGGATTCGTTGTGCATAGTTGGGTTTCCTAAATACAAACTTTATGCTAAATCAAATCCGGGCAATACCGCTTCAGGCCCTACAGACTGCGACTTCTTTGTGCGCATTTTAGATGTATATCCGGACGGCAAAGAACTTTTTGTGGTGGAAGGTGCAGTCAATGCCCGCGCAAGAGAGTATGCCAAATCCATAGCTGAAAACAATGAAAACGACAATGCTCCGTTTTCAAATATTGACATAGGAAAGGTATACGAATATTATTTTCAGGGCTATCCCATCGCTTATACCTTTGCACAGGGACATAAAATAAAGGTACTGATTTCCAGCAGTAATTATCCGCGCTTTCAGGCATCTGCCAGTGTACCTGTCATGCCAAACGAATTTTTCAGAAGAAAACCGGCGGATGGAAGAACCTATATCTATAACGGAGTAGAGTATGCACCCAGGATATCGGTGCAACGTATCGCATTTTCCGACCAGTACCCGACACACATTGAATTACCGGTTTTCGGAAGCACGAGTGTCATAACTGCCATTCAGGCACCCAATACCATCAAGCCGGACTGGGACGTTACCTTATATCCTAATCCCAGTGAAGGCAGGTTTTCTTTATTTGTCAATAAAAACGGACAGTATGTTACCACCATCTTTAATATGATCGGCGAGAAGCTGCAGGTACGTGAGATAACGGACCAGGCTGTATTTGACCTGTCCGGCTTTGCCAAAGGACAGTATCTGATGGAAATCATTAATGTCAAAAAACAGGATCAGAAAATATCGAAACCGTTTACATTAAACTAAGCAACATTACTAACTAACCAAAATCTAACCAAATGAACTCTTTAAGTAATTTATTAAAATTATTTTCAGTATTCCTATATGTGTGCCTCACGTACAATGCATCCGCACAGGAAATATCCATTAAGGGAAAAATTACCGACAAGGCGACGAAAGAAGCATTAATCGGTGCAAATGTACAGATAAAGGGAACGAATTTTGGAGCCGTTACGGATATCGAGGGTAACTTTGAAATAAAGGCAGCTGTAAAACTACCGGTTGTAGTGGAAGTATCCTACTTAGGTTTTACAACCGAAGAATTAACTATCAGTGAGGAGAACCAAAAAATACAAATCGGCCTTATCCCACAGGAAATCCGCGTCAGCAATGATGTGGTCATTTCTGCCTCTCGTTTAAGTGAGCGCATCCAGACATCACCCTCCTCCATCCAGAAATTAAATGCCAAACAAATACAGTTTGTTGCTTCCGGGAATTTCTATCAAAGCTTAAGCAATCTGAAGGAAGTGGATATTACCACCACCAGTATGGGCTTTCAAGTATTCAATACAAGAGGATTTAACACCACTGCTCCCGTTCGTATCGTACAATTTATTGATGGAATGGATAATCAGGCTCCCGGCCTTAATTTTCCGGTGGGTAATTTAGTGGGTGCGAATGATCTTGATCTCGAAAGTGTGGAAATAATTTCCGGAGCAGCCTCCGCATTATATGGCCCCAATGCATTTCAGGGTGTAATCAGTATGCAGACCAAGAACCCTTTTGATTACAAAAACTTTCAATTAAAATTGAAAGGCGGCAACCGCCAGATGGCTGATGGGCAGCTCAGGTATGCCAATGCTTTTGGAAAGAAAAAATATGGAAGAGATGTATTTGGGTTTAAAGTCAGCGGCGGCTATTTCAGGGCAAAAGACTGGATTGCACAAGATTCCATAGCCAACACATATGGTGACATCGGTACAGATGTGAATGTAAGTACCATTGTACGAAAATTGCAATTCAGTGAAGATACTGCCGTTGCCAGACAGTTCCGGGCATTGAATGCCTATCTGGATTTTTTCCCGAATGCCTTCCCGGGCACTATCAATGTTCAGGCACCCGGCTATAAAGAGCAAGACCTGACTCAGGGTATTACAGAAAGCATAAAGGCAAATGTTGCCCTATATGCGCGTCCTGTGAAAGATATGCAGATCGAATATCAGTACAAATTCGGAAGAGGTTCCGGAATTTACCAGGGAGCCAACAGATATAATATCAAAAACATCCTTTTTCAGCAGCATAAGGCACAATTCGATTACAAGGGATTGAGTGTAAAATATTACAACACCATAGAAAATGCAGGCAAATCATATGATATGGTATTTGCAGCCATTAATATGTCAAAAATCGGTATCGCAAGATATGTGTCTAATTTTGTAAAAGAATATTTTTCGAAATTATCCGAATACACCAATACATTTAAGAATGACCCGGAAGATGCGGATGTACAGGCAACACGCGAGTACGCTTTGGCTCAGGCGTTTAACAATGCTTATCTGCAACCCGGCACGTCCTCGTTTGATTCTGCCTATAACCTTATTGTTGATGACGCTAATCTGGTAACGGGTGCTAAATTTCAGGATAAATCCACTCTGCATCATGTCGAAGGTTCGTACAGCCATAATTTCAAGCATGATATTAACTGGGTGAGCGGGATTTCCTATCGCTTGTATATTCCTCGTTCATTTGGTTCTATCTTTTCGGATACGCTTGTCAACAGGGCTGATTCTTTAGCGGATGGCTCGCCCGACCTGAAGGCGAAATTCATGAATCTGAATACATGGGAAGTGGGCGGTTATACCCAGTTAACTGTAGATTTATTCAAAAAACATTTAAAGATAGTCGCTTCCGCGAGAGTGGATAAATCTGAAAACTTTAAGGTACAGTTTTCTCCGAGAATTTCCGTTATCGGCACCTATAAAGACCATTCTTTCCGATTCTCCTATCAACAGGCCTTCAGAACGCCCACTCTGCAGAATCAATACATTTCCCTTGACCTTGGGGCAATACAGCTATTGGGCAACTTGAACGGATTGGCAGGTTATGATTTTCAGTCTGTCAAGGATTTCAGAAGCAATTACAATGTCACTCTGGAAGTAGACCCGACTTTATTGAAAGTAGTCAGATATGAAAAATTACAGCCTGAACAGGTAAATTCTTTTGAGTTTGGGTACAGGGGTGTCATCGCAAAAAAACTTTATATCGACGCATCTGCATATTTCAACCGCTATTTTCGTTTTATTGGTGATTTGCGTTATTATATCCCGTCTAATCCGGATTTTATTGTTGGTTCGGAGAATGGTTCGGATGCGATGCTTACAGGTTTATATAAATTAATCCAGATGCCCGTAAATGCCAAGAAAAAAGTAGATGCTTACGGGGCCTCCATCGGACTGAACTATTACATCTGGAGGAGCCTGATAGGTTCATTCAACTATACATTTGCCGACCTGAATATTAAAAACCTGACAGACCCCATCATCCCCGGATTCAATACACCAAAGCATAAATTCAATATTGGTATATCTGCACAACGTATATGGAAAGGGCTTGGATTTGGAATTAACTTCAAATGGGTGGACAGCTACAAGTGGGAAAGCACATTCGGAGATGGTCTGGTTCCCAGCTATCACACAATGGATATGCAGGTATCCTATGAACTTCCAAAATGGTTCACCCTTCAGGTAGGCGGTTCCAATATCTATAATAAGAAACGTATTGAGGCGTACGGTTCTCCTGAAATCGGAGGATTGGTATACGGCAGCATCTTATTTGATCTGGAAAGGACGAAATAATGAGTACGATTGAGATCTTTAAAAACCCCTTCCTTTTGTGAAGGGATTTTTTATTAACTTTAGTAAATGGAATTATTAAAAGACCTTTGGTTGTTTCTGAAAGAAAGAAAAAAATTCTGGTTATTTCCTTTAGTTTTCTTCTTACTGCTGATCGCATTATTAATCGTATTTGGCGGGTCCAGTGCGGTAACTCCGTTTGTTTATTCTATATTCTGATGAGCAGATATAATTTTGACAACGTATGATGAAGAAAAAAAAGTCAAAGTCTGTCGCAGTAAACTCTACCAATACGGACAAACCCAAGGTTTTTGTCCGCTCGACAGGTAAATCAGCTTCCTCAACCCCGGCATCCACCGCTATATTTCAGAAACTGCCGGTCTTTCTTAAAACAATTGGTCCATTATGCATAGCGTTTTTTTTATGTACCGCCATCTTTCACAATACACATGATCTTGCCTTCAATGTCAGAAACTCCGGAGCTAAGTTGAATTTGAGAGCGCTGATGCTGCTCCTTTCAATTGTTTTAGTCTTGATCTCGTTTATCGCCATTTTTAGAATTTCCATTTCAAACAGATTGAAAAATGTTTTTCTGCTGCTGTATTCCACCCTTACCTTTTTCCTGGTTTTTGAAATAATATTTATGTATTTACCGGTGAGTCAGGGTTCCGGAGAGGCTTATTGTATGAGAATCTGGTTCAGCAAATACTGGAACCTTAATGAACATGGATACAGAGATGCATCTTATGATGCCAAGAGCGATACACTGAAGGATATTGTGGTGATGCTGGGCGACAGCTATGTTGCCGGTCACGGCACGAAATATCCAGATGAACGGATGTCCGATATTTTAGGTAAAAAAACAGGAGCTGGCTATCGTGTATTTAATTTAGGCGAGAATGGAGCGCATACACAAAAAGAATATGGAAACTTACTCCGGTTTCCGTATAAGTTTGACAAATTAATCCTCGTCCATGTTCCCAATGACCTGGAATACATAGAAACAAACCCAGATACCAATACCACATCGGACTCAAATGCTTCGCCGGATAAACCCGGAATAT
Source organism: Sphingobacteriales bacterium (assembly GCA_016719635.1). Lineage (NCBI taxonomy): Bacteria > Pseudomonadati > Bacteroidota > Sphingobacteriia > Sphingobacteriales > Sphingobacteriales bacterium. Next base: position 535,544 of record JADJYT010000002.1, read on the forward strand.
TCAGCAAGGCTGCAACGTTCCTGGTAAACGAATCATTCTTTATCAACTTCCTGTCTTTCACCGGCTTTGGAAATGCCGTAAAAGCCATACCCTTTCTCCTAAAAAACTGGAACAAACTGGACAATTTAGAGAACGCCAGGAAATACCCTTTTTCAGACTCCCTTCAATTGAAACAGCACATAAAGAATCTGGTTTGGCTGGATTCAACAGAATCATCCCAAAATGTTCAAATGCTCATCTTATCCTTTCCATTACCCGGGAACAATGACCCTGTGATGGATAGGCATTACAACAATTTTATTGAGCAACTTAAAATACACAACCTCAACTTTTTAGATGTTTTACCTATTTGTAAACAACTTCCTGTCCGGAAGCAGATAGTCAGCAAATTAGATAAACACCCCAGTGTACTTTTGCAAAAAATGGTCACAGATTCGCTCTATTCCCGTTTAAAAAAGGAACACTGGTTTAATTAGAATGTTGTTTATCCCTTTAATATCATTTTTAAATACTGCTTTTCCGACAAAATCTATATTTTTGTGATTATATGAGCACTACCTTATCCATTATTGTTCCGGCATACAATGAAGAAAGATCTATTCAGAACATACTGAATAAGATATTGGAAGTTCAACTTATACAAGACATACAGAAAGAGATTATTATTGTAAATGATTGTTCTAAGGACGAAACGGAACAAAAAGTCCTGGAATTTAAACAACAACATCCGGACGTATCCATAGTATATATGAAACATGATGTCAACAAAGGAAAAGGTGCAGCGCTCCGTACCGGGTTCCAAAGTGCTACCGGTGATTTTGTGATTGTTCAGGATGCTGACATGGAATATGACCCGAACGAATTTAATGTTCTGGTTAAACCAATTCTGGATGGATTTGCGGATGTAGTGTATGGCAGCCGTTTTATGGGTGGCAACCCCCATCGTATCCTGTTCTTCTGGCACACTATCGGCAATAAGATGCTGACGTTCGCTTCCAACATGTTTACCAATTTAAATCTCACGGATATGGAAACATGTTACAAGATGTTTCGCCGAGAAATCATTCAAGGCATCCGCCTAAAAGAAAATCGTTTTGGATTTGAACCTGAAGTGACGGCAAAAGTTTCCAAGATCCCTAAAATCAGAATTTATGAAGTGGGTATCTCCTATTATGGCAGAACCTATGAGGAAGGTAAGAAAATAGGGATGAAGGATGCCTTCAGGGCATTGTATTGTATAATACGGTACAACTTATTCCCCTAATACTTCCATCTCACAATAACGCATCCAGTTGCCGTTCGTGATGCAGGTAATGTTCCCTGGTAAAATTCAGTGTCTGTTGAATATTAAACAAACCTCCTATCGGATGCCTGAAGATGAATTTATCCTCCAGTGTTTCCGGTAAATCATGCAATATCTGTCTGAACTGAATTGTATTCCTGTCAAAATAATCCTTTAACTCTTCCAATGTGATGCTTTCCGGAACCTTACTGACCACTTCAGGTGCCTTTAACTTTAACGGTAATTTCAGGCTAAGTACCAGCAGGGTGTTCCTGACTACACTCACCAGATCACTTTTTAAGTTGACTTTATTCTCCTTCAGGTTCCGGTTAATCACCAATATGGTTCCGCTTTCTGCAAATGCCACATGATACAGCACCTGTCCTGCGCTCCAGCCTCCGTTAGCGGACTTCCTGTTTAACTGTTCCGGTGACAAGCGGGCAACCTTTTTCAGGAATTTATTTTTCAACGCTTCAATGTCATTGTAATGTGAAACTAATTGTTCGCTCATGTTCAATATTTTAGACAAGATAAGAATTTATGATTAAATACCTTTTTCTTTCTGTCTAATCCTGTTAACTTTAATGCATGTTTCTCGATTTCTTTTTACTGCTGAAAGAAGAAGGATTGCCGGTGAGTATCGGTGAATATTTAAATCTTTTGGAAGCCTTAAACAAAAGAGTAACCGCTTTTAATGTAGAGGAATTCTATTTTTTATCCAAAACCATATTAATCAAACACGAACAGTTTCTGGACCGATACGACTTACTGTTTGGCAAATACTTTCATAATATTGAACTGGAAGAGTTGGAGAAAAAAGAAATACCTGCCGACTGGCTGCAAAAAGAGATGAACCGCCTTTTTACGGATGAAGAAAAAGCCCTGATTGAAAAAATGGGAGGATTGGATAAGCTGATGGAACGCTTAAAAGAACTGATGGAAGAGCAAAAAGAGAAACATCAGGGTGGCAGCAAATGGATAGGAACGGGCGGCACTTCGCCGTTCGGCAACAACGGCTTCAACCCGGAAGGAGTGCGTATAGGCGGCGGTGGCGGCGGACGCACTGCCGTAAAGATTTGGGAGAAGAGAGAATTTCAGAATTATTCCTCCGACGTGGAATTGAACACGCGGAATATCAAACTGGCCTTAAAGCGCCTGAGGATACTGACACGCGAAGGTATCGAAGACGAACTGGATTTACACACCACTATAGAAAAAACCTGCAAGAATGCCGGCTACCTCGATATCGAAATGCAGCCGTCTAAGAAAAATCGCGTAAAAGTGTTATTGTTTTTTGATGTGGGCGGCTCCATGGATCCCTATGTGGAATTGTGCGAACAATTATTTTCCGCAGCAAAGTCAGAATTAAAGCACCTGGAATTTTTCTATTTCCACAACTGCGTATATGAAAGTATCTGGAAAGACAACAACATGCGCTACAACGATCGAATTCCCACATTCGACATATTGCACAAATTCAACCAGGATTACCGCGTCATCTTTGTGGGAGATGCGACCATGTCGCCTTATGAATTGACGGCACTGGGCGGCAGTGTGGAGCATTACAATGATGAAACAGGTGTTGCGTGGCTGCAGCGGTTCGTCGATAAATTCCCGAATATCGTCTGGCTCAACCCCAGCAATGAATATTACTGGGATGGACTGCCGACCGTACAAATCATCAAAGAACTATTTAAAGACCGGATGTACGCGATGACACTGGATGGATTGGCCAAAGCCATGAAAACATTAAAAGGAAAAAAAGTGGCGCATTAAGAATACAATCATCATATCTTTTAATCAAACACCTTGAATACTATAAGGAAAGGCAAATGACAGGCAGAATGTTCAAGAAGAGTCTATGGTTCTATGTGTTTAAAAATCTCATTCATTAATACTCAATACAATCATCATGCAGGAATTTAAAGGAACCGAAAATTATATTGCCACCGAGGAATTGCAGACCGCTGTCAACGCCGCCATTGCGCTGGAGAAGCCGTTGCTGATAAAAGGAGAACCCGGAACGGGTAAGACCCTTTTGGCATTTGAAGTGGCAAAGGCACTGAACAAACCCATGTTTACCTGGCACATCAAGTCCACCACACAGGCGCAGCAGGGTTTGTATGAATACGACGCCGTGGCACGCCTGCGCGATTCACAGTTTGGAGATACGAAAGTAAACGACATTTCCAGCTACATCATCAAAGGAAAAATGTGGCAGGCATTTGAAAGCGAAGAACAGGCTGTTTTATTGATAGATGAGATTGACAAAGCGGATATTGAATTTCCGAATGACTTACTGCTAGAGCTCGATAAGATGGAATTTTACTGCTATGAATTGCAGAAAACCATACAGGCAAAAACCAGGCCGATTGTCATCATCACATCCAACAATGAAAAGGAACTGCCCGATGCCTTTCTGCGCAGGTGTTTTTTCCATTACATCCGTTTCCCGGAACGGCAAACCATGATTGACATCATCCATGTTCATTTCCCTCATCTGGAAGACGACTTGATGGAAGAAGCCTTAAAGGTATTTTACGGATTGCGGGATATTCACGGCATCAAGAAAAAACCATCCACCTCTGAGCTGATTGACTGGATTCGATTGTTGAAATTAGGGAAAAACACGAAGGAAGATTTGGAGAAGATTGACTACCTCACCACTTCACCGCCATATTTTGGTTCCTTGTTAAAGAATGAACACGACTATGAGCATATCATCAAAGCCAAGCGAAGTACACAAAATACATTCAGGCGGTTTTAATTAAATCCGCTCATCATGCAATACAGCGCGTTTCACCAAAGGGTTGCTGCGCATGTCTGTGTAATTATTCCGCATATTGTAAATATCAATGGCAGCATAAATCGCTTTGCGGAAAGAGGTTTCGTCCGCTACCCCTTTTCCGGCAATATCCTCTGCCGTGCCGTGATCCGGCGATGTACGGACTATATCCAGACCGGCTGTGAAATTCGTGCCATCTTCCCCTGCAATATATTTAAACGGAATCAATCCCTGGTCGTGGTACATCGCCAGTATGGCGTCAAATTTCTTATAATTGCCGGAAGCAAAGAACCCGTCCGCCGGATAAGGACCAAAAACGGTCATACCGCTGTCTTTGGCTTCTTTCACAGCTGGTAGAATAACATTGACTTCCTCATTGCCTATCACACCGCCGTCTCCCGCATGAGGGTTCAATCCCAATACCGCGATTCTGGGCTGGTCGATTCCAAAATCCAGTTTCAAGGATGTATTCATGATCTGCAGCTTACGGAGAATCTTCTCCTTGGAGATTTTCGATGCAACATCTTTTAGGGCACTGTGATTCGTGACCAATCCGACACGCAAATCTTCAGCAACCATAAACATCAGATTATCTTTGGCACCAAAATAATTCATCAGGTATTCCGTATGACCTGCATACGGGAACTGTTCCGAATGCATCACTTTTTTGTTTATTGGTGAAGTAACCAGCACATCCACCTGCCTATTCTTGAGTGCCTCGCAGGCTGCCTGCAGCGATTTCAATGCATAATTACCGGTTATTTCCGTCGGAGTTCCGGGATTAATCGCGAATTCCTCCTCCCAAACCGGGATTATATTGAGCGCATTATGACTTAAATTATTATAGCCTTTTACCGAAGAATATTGAAACCTATCAAAATTAAGCATCTTTTTGTAGTACGACAGAACCCTTGGGTTTCCGAACAGAATAGGTGTAAAGTGCTTATAAATAAGGTCATCCTGAAAGGTTTTCATGATGATTTCGGGTCCGATACCCGCCACATCACCGAGCGTTATCCCTACTTTTCTTTTTTGGTTTTGCATGCTCATCTGTACATTGATTTTGTACAAATTTAAACAATAATCTCACACCATACGCTGTTGCCCACTTTCCGCGATAATTATATTGGGAAGGAACGAATGCCGGTCCGGCAATATCAAAGTGCATCCACGGATAATCGGTGAAATGCTGTAGAAATTTTCCGGCTGTGATGGCTCCGGCATCCATTGGACCCAGATTCTTCAAATCGGCTATATCACTTTTCATATATTCCCCGTATTCGTCCCAGATAGGGAATTCTACGATTCTTTCTCCGGTATGGTTTGCCGCATTCCGGATTTTCTTTTTATCGTCTTTATCAGCTGTTCCCATCACGACGGCAGCTTCCTTCCCGATTGCCCGTAATGCCGCACCTGTTAGAGTAGCAAAGTCCAGAACCAGTTCCGGTTTCAATCGTTTGGCGTAATGGAGTGCATCCGCTAATATCAATCTTCCTTCCGCATCGGTATCGAGCACCTCCACCGTCGTACCGTCATACATCGTAATCACATCACCGGGACAGGTAGCCTCGTATCCCGGACGGTTTTCCACCGCCGGAATCAACCCAATGATATGATAGGGCAGTTTTGATTTGGCTATCGCATACATGGCACCTACCACCGCGGCAGAACCCGCCATATCTGATTTCATCATATCCATACTGTTGCGTGTAGGCTTCAGGGATAAACCACCGGTGTCATACACAACGCCTTTGCCCACCAATACCAAGGGTTTTTTGTTCTTGTGTTTCGCCGGCTTGTATTCCAGGATATTAAATGTAGCCGGAGCGGAACTTCCTCTGTTTACCGCTATGATTCCGCCCATCTGTTCCTGCTCTATCTTCTTATGATCCCAGACGGTCACACTGAAGCCGGCTGCTTTTCCGAGTTTCTGGATATCTTTGGAATACTGTACCGCCGTAAGATACGAAACAGGTTCATTGACCAAATCTTTGGTTAACCGAACACTCTCAGCTATAAGATTAATTTCCTCCACCATTGACTCATTCATCAATAACGGGTCAATATGGACAGTTAATTTATAAGGTTTGGATTTGGTACGGTATTTATTAAACTCATAATCGGATAAATTGATACCCGTTAAAATGGAAGCGAGTACCTTCTTGTTGATATCTCCGAGCACCTCCAGGCTGATATCGGATTCATTGCTGTCCTTGCATACTTTGTAAATAGTGTGTCCCTGAATACGCATCTTTTCATGCAGTTCGGGTGTTTCTTCTGCGGAATCAACGGGACATAAGATATATACGAATGTTTGTTTGGAAAATGAAATCACTTTCGTATTTCCGTCAAATTTATGCTGGATGGCTTTTTTTTCTTCTGTATCAAAGAAGGGAAGTGTCGTGATATTCTTTTTGTTAAATATCACCAGGATGGCTCTTTTAGAGGCTTTGTTAGAAATCTGCAACATTATCTATATCTTTATTAGGTGAAAGTAAGTCGATTCATCCAAAAAACTAAGAACAAATGTCAGGTTTTGTGACAGCCTTAAAGTCTTACGGACAGCATTTTTTAAATGATAAAATAGTGTTGGAGGAGATTGTAAAGGTAATAAAAAAATACGAAAGTGGGGAACAAATCATTGAAATTGGACCAGGGACCGGTGCCCTCACCCGATATCTGGTAAAAGAATTCAGTCAGCTTACCTGCATTGAGGTAGACCACCGATGTGTCGAGTATTTAGAGGCCAATTACAACAAGGACCAACCAACATTCCGCATAATTGAAGCAGACTTCCTGCATCTGGACCTGAGGGATTTACTGCATCAGCAGACGGGAATTGTCGGGAATTTCCCTTACAACATTTCTTCACAGATTGTTTTTAAGGTATTGGAACATTATAAGTCCATTCCCTTCATGGTAGGTATGTTTCAAAAAGAGATGGCAGAACGGATTGCTTCTCCGCATGGCTCCAAGGAATATGGCGTCATCAGTGTACTGGCACAATTGCTGTATGATATCAAGGTGGAATTTGACATTGCACCCAAAAGTTTCTCGCCGCCGCCAAAAGTGAACAGCAGTATTCTTTCCTTGAAACGAAAAGAGAATGTTTTACTGGATTTTGACGTTACACTGTTCAGAAAGATTGTCAAGGCCGGATTTAACCAACGCAGAAAAATGCTGCGCAACGGGTTAAGCGGCCTGGTTCCGAAAGAGATGCTGCAGCAGGAAATTTTCCAGAAACGTGCCGAACAATTAAGTTTGCAGGATTTCATAGATTTGACAAAATTGGTAGAAAAGCACCATGAGTAAGAAGGTTCTGATAACGGTAGCCATTCATGAATATATTCAGCAACGGTTTGAAGCATTGGGCTATTCCGTTGATAATAAACCGGAAATAGACCGGGATCGTTTATTGGAAATTATTCCAGATTATGCTGTTTTAATCATTACGACCTACACGCAGGTGGATAAAGAACTGATTGACAAAGCCGCAAACTTAAAGATAGTGGGCAGAGTGGGCAGCGGTATGGAAAATGTGGATACAGATTATTGCCAGCAAAAAGAAATCGCCTGTTTCAGCTCTCCTGAAGGGAATGCGAATGCCGTAGGGGAACATAGCCTGGCCATGCTGCTGAATGTATTAAACAACATCAACAAAGCTAACAATGAACTGAAGAACAGGATTTTTCTGCGCGAAGAAAATCGCGGCGAGGAACTGGATGGCAAGACTATTGGCATCATTGGCTACGGACATACCGGTCAGGCCTTTGCAAAAAAGTTACGCGGGTTTGAAGTCGATATTTTAGTATACGATACATACAAACAGGCTGAAGACAGCTATGTAAAGAACACTTCTTTAAAAGAAATACAGGAAAAATGTGATGTGATCAGTTTTCACGTACCCTATACCCATGAAACACATCATTACTGTGACAACAGGTTTATCGCCGGATGTGCGAAGGCACCTGTCATTATTAACACTTCACGTGGCGGAATCATAGAATTGGTCAGCATGATCAATGCACTACACAACAAACAGCTGCGTGGATTATGTATTGATGTATTTGAAGACGAACCCATTACCAGGGAGAAGGTTCACTGTGTACTGGAATACGATATGCTGTTTAGTTTTCCCAACGTTGTTGCGACACCGCATATCGCCGGATGGACGGTGGAATCAAAGTATAAGCTGGCAAAGGTCCTGATGGATAAGATAGAGATTTGGCTTAATAGTCAATAGTCCATAGACTATCGACCATCGTCTTTAGGTTTCCTCCTTTCCATCCACCATACCATTCCCACACTTGCGAGCAGAATGTAAAAAGGCATACTCGGTAAACGGTATCGGGCATACGAAATAATTCCGCTGATCAGTGCAAAATACCCGGCAGAACCCAGCAGAAACAGCATCAGCAATACCTGCTTTTGTTTTATCATGCTCCATATCCCATGCATGGAGAAGAAATAGACGAACACTAAAAACATCGCGACAAACAATCCCACTATAATCTCATATGCGGTTTTGGTGGCAAAGAATTTCTGAGCCAGCACCAACACACCATTCGTATATTTTTCCTCTTCTGTCCATTTTTTTGCGGGGATATGCAATACTTCCGTCAAACTTTGAGTACCGAGACTGAGATGAATCTTTACAGTTCCCGTCAGGTGTGTCTTCAGATAATCTGCAAAATGTGCTTTGATAATTTTACCGGCCAATTCACCATCGAGTTTCTCTTTGTCAAACGGGTTGGATTCGGGCGTCCATCCCATTTTTTTCAATTCCACCAGGAATCCATCATTTATCTGTTCGATGGTTTTATGCTGTCGTTTCGCTTCGTAATAACTCGCATTCCAAAACAACAGATTATAACCTTTAATGTTGGAAACGGCGAAATGACCGAACGTATGATAATTTCTGTAGCACCAGGGAGCAATTACCATACAGTAGGCGGCCAGCAGCAAAACTGCCACACGAAGCCCATTCTTCCAACTTTTATAATTCCAGATGAGCAGAAATAAAAGAATTCCGGCAATGTAGTATTGGGAAATCGGGCGTATCAGGGTACTGATACCATATATGCCGCCGGATACGATAAAGTATCTGACCTGATTGGTTTTTAGCCCCCGTATCAGATAAAATAAGCCAGCGAGGAATATGGTGGTATAAAGTGTTTCTGTCAGCAGATAGTTGATGAATATGATATGATGCAGATCCAGCGAAAATAAAACCGCCGCTATAAAGCCAGCCTTGTCTGAGAAAAGCTCTTTCCCAATTTTATACATCAGAACGACAGAAACCAGGTTTAAAAATATTTGTGTAAAAAGAACAGCATAAGGATGATTACCGAAAACCGAATAAACCAGCGCCATAAAAACCGGATATCCGGGAGTCCTGAAGGCATCCCCGCAGAAGGAAAACTGATTTTTGATACACAAGGCTAGGTTGTGATATCCGAATGAATCGAAAATTAAAATCTGATCGTGCATAACGGATGGATTCCAGGGCTGGAATCTTAGTAAGACCAGAATCCTTATGACCAGAGAGATAATCAGTAGGATGAAAATATTCCTGTTAAACATCAACTTATTATTGCACGGTTCATTCATTCCCACAAAAATAGCTTTTTATGGCAAGAGTCTAAAATCTGTTAAAAATTGCTGTTTTTCCGAAAATTGTTTAACTTTGTCATGTAAGGCACGTCCCAGTTCGGGACGTGTCTATTTTTTTCACTCTAATAAAGAAAGTATGTCAGAGATAGTGTATGTCACCGAAGAAGGATTGGCAAAGATGAAAGAAGAATTTGCACATCTGGTAGCGATAGAAAGGCCGAATGCATCCAAAGCCATTGCGGAAGCAAGGGAAAAGGGCGATTTATCGGAAAACGCAGAATATGATGCTGCAAAAGAAGCACAGGGCCTGCTGGAACTGCGCATCCGCAAACTGGAAACAGAGATAGGCAATGCGCGTGTGCTGGACGCCTCTAAGATAGATACCTCCAAGGTTTCCGTTCTGTCTAAAGTAAAAGTGATGAACCTGAAGCTGAAAAAAGAATTCACCTATCAGTTGGTTTCCGAAAAAGAAGCGGATTTAAAACAGTTGAAGATATCTGTAAAATCACCTATAGGAGCTGCATTGCTGGGCAAAACCAGAGGAGAGAAAGTTACCATTCAGATTCCGGCAGGTGCCATGGAACTGGAAGTACTGGATATTTCTATATAATGAGTAATTAACAATGAAGAATGGAGAATGAAAGAGAATATTCTGAAAGAGAAGAGTTTTCAATTTTCATTGCTAATAATTTCAGCTTACAAACAGTTGTCTAAAGACCAAAAAGAGTTTATTTTATCAAAGCAGCTGTTAAGAAGTGGAACTTCAATTGGTGCATTGTATAGGGAGGCAGAACATGCCGAATCTAAAACTGATTTTATACATAAACTATCTATCGGACTTAAAGAAGCAAATGAAACGTTGTACTGGATAGAATTATTGTACCAATCAGAATACTTGTCAAAACCCATTTATGATGATTTAAGTTTAAAATGTACAGAAATTATTCGTTTAATGGTTTCAATTATTAAAACTTCCAAGTCAACTATTGTTAGAAGATAGTATAAGCCACTCTAATAATTTTTAACTATCAATTTTCAACTATCAATTAGCTCAAAATGACCATCTTCACCAAAATCATCAATGGCGAAATACCTTGCTACAAGATTGCAGAGGACGCACAACATTTCGCGTTTCTGGATATTCGCCCGTTAAATGCAGGACACACACTCGTAGTTCCGAAAAAAGAAACGGATTATATCTTTGATTTAGAAGATGAGGAACTGAAGGAGCTGATGGTGTTTGCAAAAAAAATAGCGGTGGCTATCCAAAAATCCATTCCCTGCGAGCGTATCGGGATGACGGTTATCGGATTGGAAGTGCCGCATACCCACATACATCTTGCGCCCATCAATTCGGTTCACGATCTGGATTTCAGGCATTCCAAAACCATTTCCGCCGAAGAGATGCAGTCGATCGCGGATCGTATAAAATCCAATTTATAATTTTCTTTGCAGTGTTTTTGCCCGCTGGTCCTCCCCGTCGTGGCTCCAGCCGGGTGCATCAAAGATATAATGAAGTTTTGCCGTTAGCGTCGGTGCACGACGTACATCCCGGACAATATTTTGTACTTCATGAAACGTAATGCGCAGCAAGTTGCAGGTATGTATGTTTTTCGTAATGCCATATACAGGAAACGCATTCTCATCCTCATCCCGGAAAGTGCCGAACATACGATCCCAGATAATCAGGATGCCTGCATAATTTTTATCCAGATACCGGATTTCGCTGGAATGATGAACACGATGGTGAGCCGGTGAATTAAACAGATACTCAAACCATTGCGGCAGCCGTTTTACAGTCTCTGTATGCGGCAGAAACTGATAAATCAAGTTAATCTGATGCATGGTCAAAATCATCAGCGGATGAAATCCCATCAAAGCCAGCGGAATATAAAATGCATCCTTAAACAATAATTCCAGCCAGCTCTGACGCAATGCGGTAGAGAAATGCATGTATTGAGAGGAATGATGATTAACATGTGCCGCCCATAATATCCGTATCTCATGGGCAAAGCGATGATACCAGTAAAAGGTAAAATCCTGGCAGAAGAACAGCAGCACCCATGCATACCAGCGATCCTTATGCCACTGCAGGGTAGCGAATTCCTCTATACTTCCGGGCCCCACGCTGTCCGTCAGCCTGAACTGAAAAAACCAAAGCAGGTATCCGATTGCTATCGCCTTTATCCCTAAATCAATGATGGTGGAGCCGATTCCTAATTCCAAACTGGCAGCAGCATCTCTGTAAAAATCTTTGGTCAGCTGTTTTTTCTTCCTTAAATAAAAGAAAAACTCCACGACAATCAGCAAAATGAAACCGGGAATCGCATAGGCTACCGGATCATTAAAATCAAACGGGTTGTAAAAAGAAAATTTTTCCATCAGTTGTCAGTTTTCCGATTTATTCAAAGCATTTCCGGATTTCTTGCCTATATTATTATACCCGCCACTGTCTTTTACCAAGGGCTTTCCGGAAGCATTTCCGGAACGCTCCCAGGCTACAAAATTACCATTTCCGCTCACGGTGATTTCTTTAACGGAAGCGACTTCCAGGTCGTTGTCCTTGCCGGTCACCAGTAATTTATTTGCATTCCCCGTCAGAACAAGCTTATTGTTATTCCCTGCAATCAATACATCTTTTCCATCTGCATCCAGCGTATCTTCCTTATCACTGCCGGCATAATTTATCGCATCTGCCGCAATGGAAATGCTTACCGGTTTTGATTTGGGCTTCGTCGGATTGTTTTGCGCCATGCAAACCGTTACAGAGACAAAGAAGATAAAGATATACTTCATACTATTGATTTTAAGATAATTTTTTTAGTTTCAAGACATACTTCGTATGTTGGTTGACTTTCTCCTTCGACCAGCACATCGGATAACTGCGCCCTTCCAACCAATCCCTCAATTGATTTTTATAGAACGGACTGGCCATATTTTCAGAGTTTCCTAAAGGCATCACTACCGTCGAAGCGTCAAAGTCAGAAAAGTCCACAATCTGCCGATACGAGGGCGCCGCCAGTTCACCGCCAAAACCTTCGGACGCCATGATAAACGTCTGGAAAGGGGTATCCGTATCGCCGCCAATCGGAAATGGCCCTAAGTTGAACACCTTATCCAACGGAGGCTGGGCTGCCATCGCATGCGGAAAGACAATAGCATGCAGGTGACCCCATTTCCATTTTTCAGATTTGGTGCCATAATTGAGCTTCAGCCAGTCTATCGCATTTTTAAACCCGTCTTTGAGTAACTTTTCCATACCGCCTGCCTTTTGCAGCCAGAAAGAATCCGGGTTATCTAATATTCTCAGCAAGATTGGCGTGTTGTGGCCAAGGTAAGAGTTAACCGGCCCGAAGATGGTGTGAAAGCCTCTGCCCAATAATTCATCAATGAGTTTTTTATCGTCAATGGCTGATTCAAATAATTTCTTCACCACCATCAGTTTCCCCACTTTATACAAGCTTCCTTCAACCCGTTCCGCGTCCAGCACACCATCCCACGCCACCAGCATATCGGCATACCGCTGCAATTCGGCATTTTCCATCTGCAGATTTTTAAAGTGCTGCGCGAACAATTGACCGGGCGTACAGTAGAAATCCATCTGCATCTCGGTAAAATCTTTAGGTTCCAGTTTGTCTTTGCGCTGAATCATTCTCTCGAGGCGGTTCGCGCGATATCCGTTCATGTAAATGTCTCCCAGAAAATAAGGAAAATCATCCGGCTCTATCTTGTGGTTGGCCGTTACCACATGCCCCTTTTCAGGGTTCAGCACGTGCGGCATCTCTTCAAAAGGTACAAACCCCTTCCAGTCGTGTTCCCCTGTCCAGCCGGGCTGCGGAACGGAGGCGGTCGCTTTATCGCGCAACGGCACTTTGCCCGAATTATAATAACCGATATTTCCTTCCACATCCGCATACACGATGTTCAATCCGGGTGCTGTGATATGCTTCACCCCTTCCACAAATTCATTCCAGCTGCCCGCTCTGTTCAGCAGGAACCACCCTTTGGTGGCGGTACCCGGCTGATAAGCCAGTGAACATAACGTGAGCTTCATATTCGAATGCCCGGTCACATCTGAAATTAAGGTACCATGCACCGTTTCATACACTTTTTCAATATGCGGCATTTTTTCATCCTTGATGAAAATTTTCTCTTCAATGACATTCGTTTCTTTCAGCTTTCCTTCATGGATATAGCTGGTACAGGTTTCATCCGTAAATTTCTCTACAAACACATCTTCTATATCCGTATAAGACAGGGTAATCCCCCATCCGATTTTTTCATTGTGCCCTATCTGCACCATCGGCAAGGCAGGGGAAGTGACACCACTTGCATGCAATCCCGGGCAATGCAGATGATTCATATACCAGATATTCGGATTCTTTAAGGTAAGATGCGGGTCGTTGCATAAGAACGGCTTTCCCGTCTTTGTATTGCTGCCACTCACCGTCCAGGCATTGCTGCCGTTTACCTGCGGCATATAGGGTCCTGTCATCGCTTCAAATTTGCCGGAAATATCCAGCATATTGAATTCAATGCCTTTAGGCAAAGTCACCGGGTTGTCTTTGGGGTAGGTATTATCCAGTTCGGCCGCCGCTTCCGGTCCTACCGCTTCAATTAATTTCGCCCGTATGATTTCATCGTACCATCCCCAGGTCAGTAAGGAAATCAAGAGTCTGCTGAAAGATGCCACATCCATCGGGTCCCAGGGTTCCGGCTGGTGTTTGATGAGTGAAAATTCGACCGGCAGCTTAAAATCCGCGCTTTTCAGATACGCATTGATGCCGTTGCAATAATCCATGATGATCTGCTGTTCTTCCTCCCCAAACAATTCCCAATCCTGCTTCGCTACACGCTCGTATCCCATGGTTCGGGCGATCCGATCTGTATCCAGGGCTGCCTTGCCCAACAACTCACTCAATCTCCCTCTCGCCACCTTTCTGTTTAACTCCATCTGGAACAATCGGTCCTGAGCATGTACAAAACCCTGTGCAAACAACAAATCATTCATATTCTGGGCATAGATATGGGCAACACCCCATTCATCCCGGATGATTTCCACTTCCTCTTTCAATCCCTTCACGTATGTCTGGCCGTCTATCTTGGGCAGACGCGCCCTGCTCATTTCTTTGATAATGGGTTTCAATAAGACTCCCCCTATATTATTCAATACTGACATACTTGTAATTTGCAGATTAAAGATAGTCAATTAAAGAATATTCCCGTATGCACAAAAAAATACGGGCATAAAAGGTGATATTATAAAATCTTATGTATATTTGAAACGCTCTTTTTAGCAAAAACCCTTACCATAAAACTAAAATATCCGTTACGTATGAAAACAAATGTAAAATTATTGGCGCAGATATGCGAAGTCGCAGGTGCGCCGGGCTATGAACAACGTGTCCGTGAGTTGGTTCTCAAAAACATAAAAGGTGTTGCAGATAAGATAGAACAGGATAACATAGGCAATATCTACGCCATCAAAAAAGGAAAAGACAGCAGCAAACGCGTCATGATTGCCGCCCATATGGATGAGATAGGTTTTATCGTTAAACATATTGACGAGAACGGTTTCTTACGCTTCCATACCTTAGGCGGCTTTGACCCCAAAACCTTAACCGCACAGCGCGTGATTGTACATGGAAAGAAAGACCTCGTGGGTGTGATGGGCAGCAAACCTATCCACATCATGACCGCTGAAGAGAAAACCAAACATGTGCAAACCAGTGATTTCTTTATTGACCTGGG
Source organism: Sphingobacteriales bacterium (assembly GCA_016719635.1). Taxonomy (NCBI): domain Bacteria; kingdom Pseudomonadati; phylum Bacteroidota; class Sphingobacteriia; order Sphingobacteriales; species Sphingobacteriales bacterium. Next base: position 550,975 of record JADJYT010000002.1, read on the forward strand.
CTTACCCTACAAGGAAGTCATCAAATATGTTTCCGTGGGCAATGTGATTACCCGCGACCGCCAGCTGATAGAGATGGGTGAATGCGTGAACTGCAAATCCATTGACAACAGGGTATCCGTATATATCCTGATTGAGACCCTGAAACTGCTGAAGGATTGTCCGTATGATGTATATTGTGTATTCTCCGTTCAGGAAGAAGTGGGCATACGCGGCGCCAATGTAGCGGCACATAATATCAATCCATCGTTTGGATTCGGCCTGGATACCACCATCGCCTACGACCTGCCGGATTCCAAACCGGAAGAGCAGGTGACCAAATTAGGGCATGGTGTTGCCATTAAGATTATGGATGCATCCACCATCTGCGATTACCGCATGATACAATATCAGAAAGAAATAGCTGCCAAATTCAAGATTAAGTGGCAGCCGGAAGTGTTGCCGATGGGCGGTACCGATACGGCAGGCATCCAGCGCAATGGAAAGACCGGTGCCATCGCCGGCGCCATTTCCATCCCTACCCGCCACCTGCACCAGGTGATTGAAATGGCGCATAAGTCGGATATCGAAGGAGCTGTTTTACTGCTGAAACACAGCGTGGAAAACCTGCATAAGTTTGATTGGAGGTTGAAGTAATTTTTATCTTCTTAATTCACAATCAATATGTTGCTGAATTCAAGTAATAAATGCAATTTTGTTTAAAATAGGTTTATCGTTAGTAAAAATAGCATTTGCTATCTCATTTGGGGTATAAAAGCTGAGTTTTTTTCTAGGTCTGTTGTTGAGTTTATTTTCTATTTCATTTAATTTTTCTTGCGTCAGGTATTCAAAAGACGATTTTTTAGGAATATATCTGCGAATAAGACCGTTGGTATTTTCCACCGTTCCACATTCGTAACTGGAATATGGATGTGTAAAGATTGAACACCGAGCTGTTGGGCTATATCTTCATGTCTGGCAAATTCCTTACCATTGTCGAAGTGATGGTGTGCAAATAAGGTCGAAAATTGTATAGGGTTTTATGGTTTGACGACCACCTGACTTGCGTGTTTTCCATCTAATAAGACCATTTTGGTATACAAGTTTTCTGTCTACCATTGTCAATATAGCACCCTTATGATTCGCTCCGATAATGGTATCCACTTCAAAATCTCCAAACCGTTCTCTGTTATTAGCCTGCATTGGACGCTGTTCGATACTGACTTTGTTAGGTATCTGTCCTCTGTAATCTGACTTATTACCCGTTTCTTCTGCATCTTTGCTTTCTAGCCAGGTATTGATATAGTACTCCACCCTGTTTTTTGTCCTTCCAAACATATTGATAAATAGTTTCATGGCTGACTTTGGTACAACCTTCTAGCATTAGACGGCAGCTGATTTGCTCGGTGATAGCTCTTGTTGTAAAGATGGGCTACCAGCAATTGTACGAGTCCGTAAAGTATTTATGCTTTTGCTTGATCTGATGCCTGAACACAGCGTACTGATGTGCATTCTTAGCATCATATCTGCCGGAATACATCTTATTTCTGGCAATCTCCTGCTGACACATGACGTACTCTTACCAATGTATTCGGCAATCTGCTTCTGATTGAATTGTTTTGACAATAAGGTAGCTATTTGATACCTTTGCTCTGCGGTGAGTTGTTTAAATGTACGATTCATTTGCAATTAAGTTTAAGCACTTCAAATATAGTGGGTGAAAGCCCACTATGTTTGAACTTTTAATTGCATTTATTACTTGAACTTAGGGTTTATTTAAACCAAATTAGAATAACTAATAATTTACCTTTAATTTGGCTCTCACTTGAGCAGTTCCGATTACGTCTCCACTATCATTTAGTTTATCAAACAATCCGTTAATTTTAATAATTCCATTATTATATAGGATAGTCCCATTATTCTTAGATTCAAACCAAACATCTGGAAAACCGAGAAAATCAAAAACGACCATACAGTTTGAATAAGAAAGACCGGTCCAAACGCCGTCGGTCAAAAATTCACGAAGGGTTCTATTTGAACCTAGTTTGCCATCCGTTGATAAATACGCCAAACCGAAACCAATTTCAGTTTCATCGAATAGTTGAAGGCTACAAGTATCTCCATTTCTTTCAAAGTAATCTAAGAGATAATTACTGCTTAAAACAGATGAATCTCCGTCAATAACAATATATTGTATAGTATCTGGCATTGGCATTGAACAATCGCCTGAACCTCGATTTAGAGTAAATCTTCTTCCTCCGCCATTTAACTCTAAAGTGTTAAATGAAGTAAGGTTTACCTGATAATACGCATAACTTGATAAATCAGTACAGCCACCCATCATATTTAGCGCAGATAAATAATTATTAACATTTTTACCATTCTCTTTATAAGTCTGAATAAAGTATGGTGATAAAGAAATATTTTCTGCTAGACAAGCATCTAAAGAATAATCAATTTTATAGAGCCTGTCAGGTGCAAAGTCATAACCATTTTCAGTAAATAATCCAACCATAAAAGCATCTCCTACAATGCCGCGACTTGTCATATATGCAACTTCTGATCCCTTAGGATAAAAACAACAATTATAAGATTTGCCATTGGAAGTACCTCCCCAACTTCCAGTTAAATCAAATAGATTAGCCACGTACCATTGACGGGTACTTCCTGCAAAATGAGCAATAATAGTAGCTCCGCCATTCAACTGTGTAGATCGCAACATACCACTACCATTACTGGAAATTATCTCCTGATTACTAATATCTAAGAGTTCAGGAGAGGTTTGCCTAGCTCTGGCGAATGTTCCCGGTTGAGAATAATTTAATTCATAATATGTGATTATAACAGGTTCAGCTGTTTTATTTGAATAATTAAACACTATTGGAAATTTTGTTAAACCCCACCCAACAATATGCCATGATGTATCTAAATTATTATTCCCACTTGAGTCATATACTAGAACAGTAAGATTGCCATTCAGCAAGTTATTATTTAGTTTAGCACTTAATGTGAAAAGTCCTGTTTTACTTCCAGTAGTTATTGTTGAATTATTTATTGTGATACCAGAATTATTTTCATTGATTTGGAAAATAGGAGTTCCGCTTACTGGTTGCCCTTTAGCATTTAACAGCGTGTAATTTATAGTAGTATTCTTGTTATCTTCAATTATGGACACTATTGGATTAAACTTAATTGAGACCGGCTCATTAGCAGGTATAGCTACATCATCATCCACTACAGACACATTTAAGAAAGCAAAACCATGAGATCCATCTGTTACGGTAATTATTGCAGTACCTTTTGCATTAGGAATCACCGCCCCATTTGTACAACTAGCAACATCCAAGTTATCACTACTCCAGATAAAACTTGGTTGTGAACTAGACAAAGTTCCATTAGATAAATATAGTTTCGCAGAGACTGTAACACGATCATTCTTATGCAAAATTAAATAAGAAGTACTAATCTCAATAATTCCAGGATCTGTAGGTGTAAGTACCCCATTTTTCAGACAGTGCAATTTAGAGTATTTGGTTGATTTAATAAATTAATTTTCCATTCATTGGGTGTTTGATTTTGTAAAGATTCGTGTGGTCGTCTGTGATTGTATTCTTCTATCCATTCATCGGTGAGTGTTCTTACTTCAGCCAGATCAAAAAACAAGTACGCATCTAACACCGCTTCCCGATACAATCGGTTAAATCGTTCTATATAGGCATTCTGCATTGGTCTTCCGGGTTGTATATATTGAAGTTTGATTTCATTGTCTGTACACCATAGTTCAAAGTCTTTGGACGTAAATTCCGGTCCGTTGTCTGTTCTTATCATTTGTGGTTTTCCTCTGTGTCTGATAATTTGTTGCAATGTCCTTATGACTCTCTTTGCTGAAAGGGAGGTATCTACCTCTATAGCCAGTACTTCTCTGGAGCCGTCATCCATCACATTAAACGTTCTGAATTTTCTGTTGCCTACCATACTGTCGCTCATAAAGTCCATACTCCAGCTTTGATTGATATGGCTCTGTTGTGTCAGCGGTTGTTTTACCCTTGCCGGCAGCCGTCTTTTACCTCTTCGTTTTCTATTCAGCTTTAAGAGTTTATATACCCGATATACCCGCTTATGATTCCAGTCTTTACCTGCTCTGCGTATATAGGCAAACAACTTCCTGAACCCATACGAAGGATGTTTAAAGGCTAAATCCTGCAATAGGGTAATTACCTCCGAATCGTCTTTTCTGCTTTGATAGTAATAACCGGAACGTGGTAATGAGGTCATCTTACAGGCCCTGCTCACCGGAACTTCGTAATCCTTTACGATGGATTCCGTCAGTTCCCTCTGTTTACAGGGCCCCAGCCTTTTTTGATATAACATCCTTTAAAATGGCATGATCCATGCTCAATTCAGCAAACATCCGCTTCAGCCTTGAATTTTCCTCTTCTAACTCTTTGAGCCTTCGTACATCAGAGGCTTCCATACCTCCGTACTTGCTCTTCCAGTTGTAAAAGGTAGCCTCTGAGATGCCGTTCTCCCGGCATAGCTCCTTGGTGGCTCTGCCACCTTCCTGTTGTCGTAAAATGGAAACTATCTGCGTCTCCGTAAATCGTGTCTTTTTCATAATAAACAATTTAAATTTAAGAATTTTACTCTATTTTTAAATTGTCTGATTTTTAGGGACACTTACACATCTTTGTAACAATGAAATACCGTTCCTTGGTTTTCACCTTCTATATCTATTGAAATATTTTCTACACCTATCTGAAAAAGTCTAGAATGTTATTTAGTCCTTATTATCCCTAACTGTGATTCTTCTGTACAAAAAAAAACAGGCTCACAATACTGCTAAAGAGAATCAATGAAGTAATAAGAATAGTCTTTTTCATAGTTTAATCGATTTCACTGTAATATTAAATCATTATTCACATCTAAAACCTATCTAATTCGTAAACGGTAAAACATTTGTATAAACGGTTAAAACAGAAAATGACATTTTGAAAAACATGTGTGATTATTAACTTATATCAAATCTACTTTTTATGTATCATATAAGACATACATATTTATAGTGATTTTAGAACTGATTTTATATATCAATATCCCTATAACTATGTATAACACGTAAATAAGCAGAAAAATATTACACAAATATTTGTGTAGTGTGTTAATCGTACCTTGATTAGAACACAAACGGAATCACTGATTTCCTGTTTTTCGGATAATCTGCAAAATGGTGCAAATACCATTTGTGATGGTGCAGTGCTCTCGGAAGAAGATTGGAAGCCGTCCAGATGAAGAACGACAGGGATGATAAATTCCAGCACATCAAAAGGTATCCGAACCATTCCAGCATTTCTCCAAAATGGTTGGGGCAGGATATGTAGTTGAATAAAAAACCGTTGGGAATCTTATAGCCCGTCTCTCCCGGTTTTCTCAAATGAATCAGGATATCATCGGACTTGTAATTAATATAAAAGCCCGCCAAAAAGAGAACAAAACCCGCAATAAAATTCCAATGCAAATAGTAATCCGCAGGATAATCCGCCAATGCACTGAGGTAGTATCCGTTGATGCTTGCATTGACCGAATTAAACAACATCGCCGACAAGGCAATCAACAAGGGCATCTGTTTTCCGTCTGTGCGGGTGCGTAACGGAAAAATAAAGCTTCTATGAATATAGTGCGCCGCATAGAGTGCCGCAAAAAGCAAAGCATAGTTATCCTGTTTAAAAAAGCAGCCATACACTGCCAGAAAAACCACCGGCGCCCAGCCCTCCATCAATACCCAGCCCAGCTTATTGGGCAGCATGGGTCCCCAGGATGTTTTGGTATGCCTGCCATATGGGGCAGATACAAAAAGTTGGATTGGAAAAAGAATAAGAGCGATCAGTATCCAGCAATAGATGGCGGTGGTTAAGGATAAATATGTAAACATGAGCTAAAAGTATAAAAACCATTGCTAGTTTTTCTAATCAGAAACAATGATTTTAAATCAGGAGCCATAAAATAAAAAAAGCCGCAACATTGCTGCTGCGGCTAATATGGGTTGGCGACGACCTACTCTCCCAGGTTTGACCTAGTACCATTGGCGCTGTAGGGCTTAACTTCTCTGTTCGGGATGGGAAGAGGTGAACACCTACGCTATAATCGCCATTAGATTTTTGGCATTACTCCCGTAAAGGATGCCTTTGATTTTATGACTTTGTTGTCAGTAAATTATAACATATTGGGAAATCATTATACAAATTTTAAAAAGTTGATGGGTTATTAGTATCACTCGGCTTTGATGTTACCACCTTTACACCTATGACCTATCAACGTCGTAGTCTTCGACGACCCTATGAGAACTCATCTTGAAGTGGGTTTCGTGCTTAGATGCTTTCAGCGCTTATCCCTTCCCAACGTAGCTACCCAGCGGTACACCTGGCGGCATAACTGGTACACTAGAGGTCAGTCCATCCCGGTCCTCTCGTACTAGAGACAGATCTTCTCAATTCTCAAACGCCCATAACAGATAGGGACCGAACTGTCTTGCGACGTTCTGAACCCAGCTCG